>NZ_JBFSRM010000014.1:0-125701 GCF_041465805.1 Vibrio sp. 10N.239.311.G01 | reverse complement strand
AGCGGGAGCTATTGTTGACAAAAGAGGGAGTCCATGTAGCCCAATTAAGGGGTGAGCCACGCGACCACAGAACTCAATTTGAGCGCCGTAAACACCGAACTTGACTCGAACCAAAAATGCCAAGCGTGGTGAATCCCTCTTAAATTGTTTGTTATATGCGTTTTATTTTTGATCGAACCTTGGATATTCACTTTTGCAAACTGAGCAGTCAAAACTGGAGACTGTACTACCAAAGCCGCTGTCACGCCCTTCATAGAAATAGAGGTGTAGAAGTTTTCCGTCATTTTCATAACATTTGGTACAGTATGGAACTGGGTCGTCGTCAGCCCAATATAATTCAGATTTAGGATGGAACTTAACAGCTACTTTCTCATCTAGTTTTTGTTGTAGCTGCCTAATTTCTTCGTTCTTTTGCGCCAAAATCCCTTGAAGCTGAGACGCTTCAACCATTGTGGTTCCAAGTTGTTGAGTTAAGGTCGCTAAATGAAGATGCAGTTCAGTTGAATCTGCTTTTTCTTGCTGTATCAGCTTTAACGTTTCCAAGGATTTATTAAGGAAATCAATTAAGGTGACTCCCGTAGCCAAAGTTACTGACATTTATTACTCCATTTTTTGTAATTTATGATTAGCATATAACATTTTAATATTGTGCAAGCACGAATCCATCCGCTTAACATATCAAAAAGGTCACTCATAACCAACTGAATGCTATGCATTTAATATAAAAGTGGGTCTAAACAATAAGTGTGAAAACGTGCAAGCACATATTGCCGACTATGTAACGCTCGGCCTCATTCTTAACCACCCATAAATCTGCAGTATAATCAATAATTTAAAATAAGCCTCTCGTTAAATTCGTGCTCAATCAGAGTTAAAAACCACTCTTTTTTAAGTCATTAATTATTCAACAAGCAATAAACTGTCTGTATGTACAGATTTTGTGAGGGGAATATATGGCGAGTCAATTCATGCAGGCAATTTGCGAACATATGACGATGCGAGGCTATAGTCGCAAGACAATCAAAGCCTACTGTTACTGGATAAAATACTTCATTCATTTTCATAAGCTTAAACACCCTGAACAGATGCATGCCGCTGAAGTTGTCTCCTTTCTTTCTCATTTAGCTAATCAACAAAAAGTAGCCATCAATACTCAAAAGGTAGCTCTCAATGCTCTAGCCTATTTATACAATCAATTTATTAAGCAACCTCTAGGAGACTTAGGGTTTAGCTATGCGACTCGGTCTCGAAAAATTCCTAGCGTACTCAATCATGCGGAAGCTATCTCGGTGATCAATGAAATAGATCCTAAATATCAACTGTTTTTTCGCTTGTTGTATGGTTCAGGTTTGAGAGTATCGGAATGCCTGAGGCTTCGAGTACAAGATATAGATCTAAAACAAGGGTCTCTCACTGTTCACAATGGGAAAGGAAATAAAGACCGAGTGACAATTTTAAGTTTTTCACTCACTGAAGCTATACAAGACAAAATTTCACAAGTTGCAGTTCTGCTCGCTAAAGATAACTTGAATGGGTTTGGGCCATCTTTGCCTCACCGATTAGGTAAAAAATACCCTAGTGCCTATCGACAACTTGCTTGGATGTACCTATTCCCATCAAAATCCGTCACTCAACACTCTGAGTCGGGGATCGTATGCCGACACCACCTACATGATTCGGTACTCCGAAAAACGCTGAAGAAGGCGACTAACTCTAATAAATTGCGCCACAAGCGAATTAGTTGTCATACTTTCAGGCACAGTTTTGCTACGCAACTTCTAAAGTCAGGCTCCGATATCAGAACGGTTCAAGAGCTACTGGGGCACAGTGATGTTAAGACAACTCAGATTTACACTCACGTTATTGGGCAACACTTTAGTGGCACGACTAGCCCGCTAGACGGCTTATAACGAAACTCCCTCATCGATAGTTGAACCTTGGCTTGATGGCTTCTGTCTAACAAGGTTGTCTGATATGGTGGCGGCAGAACTTCAGCAATTGTTTAGATAGTATTGAATATGAAAACACTAACCATACTTGATGGCGGCATGGGCCGAGAACTCAAAGAAATTGGCGCGCCATTTTCTCAACCGCTTTGGAGTGCTCAAGCGCTGATTGAAGCACCCGAATTTGTCAGCCAAGCACATCAAAACTTTGTCGATGCAGGTACTGAAATCCTAATCACCAATAGCTACGCCTGTGTGCCTTTTCACTTGGGTGAAGAGCTGTTCGAGCAGCGAGGTTTTGAACTAGCCACACTGTCTGGTGAGCTGGCTAAAGCAGTTGCTAACAATGCTTCTCACACCGTAAAAGTGGCGGGCGCGATTCCACCGCCATTTGGCAGCTACCGACCAGACTTATTTAAGGTAGAAGAGGCGGCGCCAATCATTCAAACGCTTTACGATGCCCAGGATCCAAACATCGATCTTTGGATAGCGGAAACCATCTGCAGCCTGCAAGAGTTCGAATCCATTCATGCGGTTCTTAAGCAGTCAGATAAGCCGTGTTACTACGCATTCAGTTTGGAAGATACCAAGGGCGATTCTGCCAATATTCGTTCTGGCGAGAGCGTAACAGACGCGATCAAACTTGCCTGCCAATCAAACGCGACAGGCATTATGTTTAACTGTTCAGTGCCTGAAGTGATGGATCAAGCCATTATCGATGCCAAGAAAGTGATCGATGAGCTAGGCAGTGATTTAGAAGTTGGTGTCTATGCCAACAATTTTGCGCCTATCAGCAACGAACATGAAGCGAATGATATGTTTCAGGAGATGCGTGAGCTGGATGGCCAAGGTTACTTAACTTACGCTAAACGCTGGCATGCACTGGGCGCGAATATTATCGGTGGCTGTTGTGGCATCGGGCCAAAACACATTAAAGCCCTAGCCGATTGGAAACACTCAATACAGAGCTAATCCTGAGCTTCAACTAGAATAAAATAAATTGAGAACAGGTTGAGAAATCTGTTCTCTATTTGTATGTGACGTCTCTGAGTACACTGATACAAAACAACGATTTGGAGCAACAGATGAGCGACACGCAACGCAAAATAAAATGGGGCATCGCAGGGCTAGGCAATATCGCCAATCGATTCGCAACCGCAGTCACAGAGCACTCTCTGCATGGTGAGCTTGATGCGGTTGCCGCCAGAGATCACTCACGCGCAGCCACGTTCGCCAACAAGTTTGCTTGCGACAAGGCGTATGGTTCTTATGAAGAGATGGCGAATGACCCAAGTGTTGAAGCGGTTTACATCGCTACGGTTCACCCATACCACCAGCCACTCGCCGAACTGTTTCTAAAGAACAATAAGCACGTATTGGTCGAGAAGCCGGCTTTTACCAACCTTGCTGACTGGCTTGAGATGAAAGCTCTCGCGAAGCAAAATGGCGTGATGCTGTTAGAAGCAATGAAAACCGTGGTGTTTCCCGCATATCGTGAGCTCCAATCATTCTTGGTCGATAACAACATTCAGATAGATTCAATCGAAGCCAGCTTTGGTAACCATCATGACTATGAGCCCGATTTGTTTATCTTCAATCCGGATTTGTCAGGCGGAGCAACACTCGATGTTGGGGTCTATGGGCTTTGGTTCTTTTACGATCTGTGCCGAACGCTGGGTGTAAACCCTTCAAAACCTCAGGTAGAGATGTCGTGTCTTTATGAGGGAGCGAATGTTGATACCAATGCATGCTTTACATTCTCTGGTGATATAAGCGGTAAGATATCGGCATCAACAGTGCAAAACCTTCCCCGATCAGCACACTTGAGTGGACCTGAAACCAAAATCACCATTCACGAAAAATGGTGGAATCCGGCCTTTATTGAGATTGAACATCAAGGCAAAAAGTCGACCATTAACTACCGAGTGATAGGGAATGGATTCGAGTTTGAAATCGACCATTTTTCAGATTTGGTGCTTCAAGGCAAAACTGAATCGAATATCCTGAGCTCAGAGATAACCTCTCGAGTTCTCGATACGATGGAAAACGCACTGATTGATTCTGGCTATTCACATTTAACTCAACCTCGTCGTTAGGAAAAGCAAATTGGGCAACCTTAAGCGTAAGCTTGAACTGTATGAAAAGATATTTCAGGCTTTTGGGCCTGGAGTATCACACTGTCAGGTCAACCAACTGGCCACACTGCTGCACGTGAGTGAACGTCACGTTCAGACCTTACTCAAAGCGATGACAGCACAAGGCTGGATTGAGTGGCAAGCTAGCTCAGGCCGCAGCAAGAAGGCACAACTCACGTGTCTGGTTGAACCCATTGAGGCGTGTTACCAATACGCACGAACCCAAGCTGACGCAGGCAACATAGAACAGGTGTTTAGCACCTTGAGCTTCAACGGCCGCAATGCTGGCACTGAGTTGCAAGCCTTTCTAAGCAATACCAATCCGTCGACGCAGAATATCGCGTACATCCCGTTTCACCGAGAACTCGAGGCTCTTCACCCTCAACGAGTACTTAGACGCACCGAACGTTTCTTAGTGATGCAAGTTTGCCAACGTCTTACCACCGTTCAGCACGGCAAACTCAGCGGCGATTTAGCTTATCATTGGCAGGCTAATCAAGATGCAACACAGTGGCACTTTCAGATTCGTAATGGTGTTCACTTTCATAACGGTCGAACACTCGAACCTCAAGACATAGCACGCAACCTTAACTCGCTCTGCCAAAGCAAAATTTGGCGTCGTTGTTATCAGCATATTGATGAGGTCTCTGTCTCGGCAGGTAATGTGGTTGTCGTGAAACTGAATCAACCTGATTGGCACTTACCACGCCTACTTGCCAAAGCTGAAGCCTCCATTTTTGATCACTCATCACCGACTGATAGGCTGATTGGTTCTGGCGCGTTCTCGTTAGACATCTTCTCAAGCAAGATGTTGAGATTGAGCCGCAATAGCGCGTATTCACACAGCACGCCGATTCTTAATCGAGTCGAGTTGTGGGTCTACCCGGAATGGGCACAGAGCAAAGCCTGCGCTCAAAATCAGGTGTGCGTGAAACTGCCCGAGAAAACGATCACTGTGCGTTGCGATAACCATGCTTCCAAACCGGAATTCGGCTCAACCTTCTTTAAGATTCAAAACCCAGCGTTGTCGAAAGCCGTTCGTGAGTTCACCGTTGAAGACACCTCTGAATGCCAAGCCCTTTTCGATCAGTTGTCTGTGTCTGGCGACAACAAAACCAGCGTCGAATATGGACATTACCTAACTCACTACCTAACTACCAAAGACGTCGCGCTGTGCAGTATTATTGATGAGAACGACATCTTCACTTCGTGGTTAAGCTTTTTCACTCGCTTCCCGTTTGAGGACTTAGCGCTGCCTGCTGAGATGCTAGAGAAAATCGAACAAGGCTTAGCCTCAATAAGAAACCAGCCCAACTTTGAGTTAGCGATGAATGCACTGTTGGAACTCAAGCATTGGTTGAATGACTCTGGGGTTGTGGTTAAGCTCAAGCAAGAGGCTTCAACTTAGAGGTTTCTGAAAAGATACACGGCGCGCAAGTGAATGGTTTCGGTTGGTGCGAACTCGATCAGTTGTGGATTAACCATTTGTAAATCTAGCCATGTTCAAAGATAAGTCATTAGGCACAGCGACTTATCTTTAACACTCCCCTGCCAATAGCAAAGAAATGGGGTGCTAATGTACTCTCGAAGTGAGACTCAACAAATATAAGCACAAACTAATTAGACCCAATAAGAAGGTAAACCATGACTCGACACCTAAAAGGCTCATTACTGTTTCTTTGCGCATTCTCTTTTAACAGCATGGCGAGCACCCAATGCGACGCACTAACTGGTTGTGAAAAGAAATTCTGTGAGATCGAATATCAAATAAAGAAAGCGGAGCAGTACGATAATCAGTACAAAGTGGAGCGATTAACCACGGCGTTAAAAGCCGCGAAAGAGAACTGCACTAATGAAGGCTTGAAGGATGATCTGCGTGAGAAGATTGAATCCAATGAACAAGATTTAGCTGAATACCAAGCTGACCTAGAAGAAGCAAAAAGAGACGATAGAGCGGATAAAATCCGAAAGTATGAGGGTAAGATCGAAAAAGAACTGCGTAAAATCGATAAATTAAAGCAAGAACTGGCTAAGATCCCTTAATCGATAATTGAAACAAAAATAGTCTTACTGCTTCGTAAGACCATTTAGAAAATACCGTTTTATGACGACTTCAGAATCAACCTAGCCAGCGCCAGGCGTTATTATCCTACTAGCGCCAATTCAGACTCTTTATAAATCCGGTTAGCCACTTTGTATGCCGCCGGAGACATCAGTGTCTCTTTGCATCTGCGCTTAAACTGCTCGACTTCAATCGTTTGTTCTTCCCGTAAATAGCACAATTCACTCAAGTAGTTAGCTTCAAACACAGCTTGACCAAGTGGTGTGCATTCGTATCGGCTAGACTCTTGGTAGCCAATCGCGGTCAACACTGATTCTGGCAGTTCCCAGAACTTAGCAATGGTGTAAGTCAGGCGAATGGAGTAGCTGTTCATCAGGCGCTTCAATGCTAACGAGTTAGGTGGAAAAGAAGGATCAACATGCTTGAAGGCTTCTACCATCATCTGGAAAATGATCATCTTGCCTAAGTTGCGAATTAACCCAACAAAATACGCCGCTGCTTGCTCTTCTTGAGATGAGGAGTCTTTCATCAACTCCTTAGAAAACGACGCGGTTTGAACACTGTGATTCCAAATTTTCTCACCGAAGTGACGCCAGTAAATATTGTTCCCCGGCGTGAAGTTCTTCATGTAGCTATTCACCACCCCTTCAACGAGCCCTTGAGAACCCATATTTAAGAATGCTGTTTTTAGGTCGGTAACCTGTTTTTCATTGCGTTTGTAAAAGGCGCTATTTGCCAGTTTAATCACATCGGCAGCCATACTCGGCTCGCGCTCAATCACTCTTAACAGAGTATCGACATCAAACTCATCGCTCTGTAATTCGCCCATTAACGTGGTCACAGAGGCTGGCATCACTGGAAGTTCATTAAGCAAGGCTTTTGGAGAGCGAATCAAGCGTTCGATTTGGCAAGCGACAAAATCACTAAATGGGTCTGACTCCGTTCGAAGGCGAGACTCTCCAAACAAATAATCAAGGAACTCACCATCGTGAAGGCTAAGCGTCTTATCGACGATTAATGATGATGGCTGAGCGGACGACGGCGGAACAAAGATTGAAGACTGAACAGAATCAGTAGCAACGATTTGTTGTTGCTCTTGTTGGGCAGGCTCTGCAGAGGGTTTGTTTTTTGAATCAACAAAAGGTGAGAATAGTGCCTGCAATACCCTTTTAAACATCAATACGGCTCCTAGATAAATACAACATAGATAGGGATATATAATGGCGGTAATTATCGCACAGTTAATTCATAAACCACACAATGATAAATGAATCATTAACTTTTCAGCTGTATAGGATCTGTTACTCAACGGGTTGCAAGACTGAGCCCGCCAGCATTCGCCAGAAACAAAAAAGCGAGCACATGATACTGGCTCGCTCTTACATAGATTAGATGCGTGACACCGTCTAAAGTTAACTCTGAGCGACTTCCAACACGATCTTACCAACATGCTTTTTCTTTAAGAACTCATCTTGCGCTTTATGGATATCGGCTAGCGGATAAGACTCTGCAACGATGGCGCCAATCTGCTGTTTCTCGATACGATTAACCAAGTTTTGGAATACTTGCGGTTCTAAAACCGTGCAACCAAAAAAGCTGAGGTCTTTGAGATACAAAGTTCGCACATCAAGCTCAACCATTGCACCACCAATCGCACCAGACACAGCATAACGGCCATGCGGTTTTAGGACTTCAAGAAACTCTGGCCACTTGTCACCAGCAACTAAATCGATCACCACATTCACGCTGCTTTCGCCTAGCGCGTTAACCAAATCTGCATCACGGGCAATCACTTCATCAGCGCCAAGTTCAAGTAACTGTTGGTTCTTGCTTGGGCTAGTGATGGCAATAACATACGCGCCGCGAGCTTTTGCTAGCTGAATAGCCGCAGAGCCCACACCGCCCGATGCACCTGAGATAAGCACGCGATCACCTTCAGCCACATTGGCACGAGTTAGCATGTTCTCTGCTGTTGAGTAAGAACATGGGAAAGACGCTAGCTCAACATCCGACATAGAACTGTTCACCGCGTAAGCATGCTTAGCTGCTACTTTGGTGTATTCAGCGAAACCACCATCGCATTCAGATCCGAAATACCATGGCTGTGGTAGATCTTGTCCATAAACCTCGGTCAAACAAGGCTCAATCAGAACACGCTCACCAATACGGTCAACTGAGACTTCATTGCCGACTTCCACGATAAAACCACACACGTCAGCACCTTGGATACGAGGGAACTTTAGCGCTTCACCCGACCAACTGGCATCGTCTGAATCATCACTTTTTGCATACCAACCGATTCGCGTGTTGATGTCAGTATTATTAACGCCTGCTGCCATGACTTTGATCAGCACTTCATTAGGCTCAATTTTTGGAACAGCAATGTCTTCACGGTAGCCAAGCATTTCTGCCCCGCCGTGCCCTAGCATCTCTGCGCCTTTCATTGTTTTTGGTATCTCGAAATTCATACTGTTTCCTTGAGTAATTTTGTCACCATATTCTGTGCCGATGCCACTGCTTCTTCGCCTAAGACTGGCCACGCGCTTGATACGCCTTCATGAAGTAAAAACAGCGGTGTCGCGAGATCCTCTCGCAGGCTCTGCTTGCCTATTAGCAAACGAACTTGTTCTTTATGCTGTGTAACCGCTTGGCTGATAAGCTCATTATCGGGAAACGCGGCCATCGCATTCATCGACATGCACCCATGTGGCGCATACTCTTCTAACCATTGTTGGAGCTTGTTGAAGATATGAGTAACCGATGCGAGCCCCTTTTCAGGCGACGTTTCCAACAAGAAATCTAAGTAGCGTTGGTGTCGATATTCCAAGGCACCAACGATCATCGCTTCTTTTGAAGGGAAATGTTTATACAAGGTTCTTAGGCTTACATCGCACGCCGTTTTCAGCTGTGCAACGCTCGGCTCAGCAAAACCTTGCTGGCTAAATGCCACCTCTAAGCTTGCTGCAATCTGTTCTCTCAACATAGTGCTCTCTTAATACTGAATACCAATCGTAGTAAGTAACAGTGATAGGTATAACAACAGGTAGAATGGTTGCTCTACCTACAGAGTAGAACGATCATTCTACCCGTGTCAATGAGATCTTTTTATAGAGCCCTAAAAACGAAAAATCCCGGATCCAATTAGTAGATGCGGGATTTCAATTATCAAAACCACTAGATTATTGCTTAGTGAAATTAGGATTCAATCAGTGTTAAAGAATCCAAAATCCCTTTTCCACTGTGGATTCCACCTTCATTTTCGCTGGCAGGTTTGCTGCGGATTAAGTAGCCCGCGTAACCGTCCAATTCGGTAACTGGTTTGCCTTGATAGTAAGCGGTGAATAGGCCGACTTCGCTGACTAAATCTGTCACTAGCGTTTGTTGGGTGTCACGTACAGCAATGGTCGGCACGTCACGCTCATGCGGGTACAAGCGCTGCATCAATGCCCACGCGTCGTACTCTTCTGGTTTAAGCTGGCTTAGTTGTTCGCTGATGTCGTCACCAAAAACACAATGACCACCGCCCTCGCCTTGGTTTTTTAGCACCCACTCTTGCTTATCAGCTTGTGTGTTAAACCATTCAATCGATTCACTGGTGATTGGCTTCATGTCAGCTAATACACTCTTGACCAGTTCGGCTTCTTCTCGCGTTAAACCCCAACGTGCGTATTCTGCTGCAGGCATCATGGTCAGCAGCATTTGCATGGTTTTACTGGTCGCTAATTGCTGGCTGATGGTCGCGTTCATTGCGACATGGTGTTGCTCCATAAACAAGCGAGTCTGACTTAGCGTGTGGCAACAAACCGATTCATTGAGTTCTGGAGCCCAGTAATCTGAATACTGATAGCCAGCTCTTAGGTACACCACATCGACAGCGCCGACATCTTTCAGTAACAAGCGTTGATTGTCACCCGATGAAAGCTGACAGCTCAATTGTTCAAAGGTACGACGAACCGTACGAACTCCCTGTTTTTGTAGCTCGACTTCAAGCAAGTGTTGGTCATAAACGTTGTCTTCGTTCTTCTGCACCACCATCAAGAAAACTGGTTTATCTTGCTCCTTAAAGTCGGTTTTCACTTGCCTTGCAGCATTAGCGATACCATAAGCCAACTGGGTTAAGCCTTGGTTTCCAGCCGGTGTTGCTGACGGATCTTCCAACCAATGGTTATACACGTTTGGCCATTGGTTTTGCATGAATGAGTGGAATTCTGTAGCGCGTTGACCAAAAGGCGCCATCCCTGCCGCAATGCCATTAAACTCAATCACTTTTGCACCGTGTTGGCGATCGTCCATGAAATCAGTGCGCATTAATAGCAATGGTTGGCGAGCTGGATTCAAGCGCTCATCCGCACTGCCATGGGCTTGTCGGTGCAACTCCATCAGACGACCAAAAAACGGGTCGGCTTTCGCCATATCGCTCAAGGATGACTGTAAAAAGTCGTGGTCTTCAGAAACATTATTGATGAGCTTGGTGATCAGCGGCGTCACCTTCAACAGGTGTTCAAAAACCTCACGCTCAATACTCATTGGAGCAAGGCTAAACGGGCAATGTCTCGCGGTATTGTCAGACTGACGAAAAGCGACACCGTGCATAATTGCCCACTCACAAGCATCTTCAATGACTTGTTGCGGAATCGATGGCATTGGATTCATTTAGATATCTCATTCTTGGCGGGCATTTGGCACCCGTAATAAGACAATGCTCATTCGAAAAAGACGAAATAAATTTAAAAAACTTATTTCGCCGTTTTGATCATCGTAGCTCGCGGTTTACAGCTGAGGTTCTTGGGTCTTATTGACTATGAGGTCGCGAAGCCATTTGTGGCTTGGTTCAGAATCAAAGTAACGGTGCCAAAGCAAAAACAAACCACCGGGAACCAACTCAATAGGAATCGGCTTCATCACCAGTTCGCCACTCTCAATATAGTCACGAACCGAGTTGTACGGATAACACATCAGCAAATCGCTTTGTTTGCACAGCTTTACTGCGCTGGTGATGTCCGACACGTTGGCGGCTTTGTTAATTTGAAGCTGTTTGGCTTGCAAGATTTCCAGTAGCAACCAGTCGCCAACGCCACCGGTCACCAACTGAATATGACGGTATTTAAGGAAGGCTTGCAGATTCCACTCTTCTTGAAGTACTGGGTGATCATTTCGCATCAAGCACACAGAGTAATCTTGCAGCAACTCGACGTGGTTTAGCTCGGCAGGGATATTTTGAATGTGGGTGCTAGCCCTTTCATCGAGCTCAAAAATTCCAATCCCGAAATCGACCTCACGCTTTAGTAAGCGCTTAAAGGTTTCGCTGCTCCAAGTAGTGCTGTTTACCGTAATGTTCGGCGCATCTGCTAGCGCGTTAGGCATAAATTTAGGGTAAATCGCGGTATAAGCGGTTTCAACAAGATCGATATTAAAAGTACGTTCGCTGTCTTTCGGCTCAAAAATGTCCGGCACGGTTAGCTGTTCAACTTGCAGAAGGATTTGATGAATTTTAGGCGCTAAAGAGGTGGCTTTCGGTGTTGGAAACAGGCCTTTTGACTCACGTTCAAACAAAGGGTCGTCAAACAAAGAACGCAGCTTAGTGAGTTGTTTACTCACCGCAGACTGACTAAGGAACAATCGCTCTGCCGTTTTGCTCACGCTGCGCTCTTCAAGCAACACGTGTAAACACAGCAGTAAATTCATATCACATTTGAGTAAGCTTTTAACATCTACCATGATATTCCTTAGATTCAGATTAATGATGACTTTATGTCACTTTAAATCATATCACAAACTTGTTAATTTAAGCCCATGTAACCTATGAGTTAATAACTCAAAAAATAATAGACCTAAGGAATACTCATGAACTTTCTAGCACTCCCTAAGATTGATCTGCACTGCCACCTAGACGGAAGTGTTCGTCCAGACACCATTATTGATCTGGCGAAACAGTACGGAATCGAACTTCCAGAAGACCGTGAAGCGGTAGTAAAGTCTCTAACAGTGCCTGAAGATTGCAAAAACCTTGATGAGTACCTAGCTTGCTTTAGCCTGCCACTGCAAGTGATGCAAACGGAAGAAGCGATTGAGCGTATCTCTTTTGAGCTTTACGAAGACGCAGCACTAGAAAACGTTAAGTACCTAGAAGTTCGTTTTGCACCGATTCTTCACGTAAACAAGGGCTTGTCTCTTGATGCAATCATCGCAAGTGCGGTTAAAGGCATGAAGCGTGCAGAAGAGAAATACGACATTAAGGGCAACTACATCATGTCTGTACTTCGTATGTTCCCGAAAGACTCAATCAAAGATGTAATCGACGCTGGTAAACCATACCTTGGTAAAGGCGTGGTTGCGTTTGATATTGCAGGCGGTGAAAAGCCGGGCTTCTGCGCTGAATTCCCTGAGTACACGCAATACGCTATTGAACAAGGCTACCGTGTGACGGTTCACGCAGGTGAGCAATGGCATGGTCAGAACGTTTACGATGCAGTCACACTGCTTGACGCTGAGCGTATCGGCCACGGTGTCCACATCCAAGGTAACGAAGACGCGTACAACATCGTTAAAGAGAAGCAGGTTGCGCTTGAAACTTGCCCAACAAGTAACGTGCAAACTAAATGTATTCACAAATTCAGCGACCACCCAATTGCTGAATTCAAGAAAGACGGCATCGTTGTAACGATCAACACAGACAACCGCACTGTGTCGAACACAACCATGACTAACGAAGTGAAACGTGTATGTGAAACGTTCGGTCTAACACAAGAAGACTACGCAGAGATCTACAAGTACTCTGTAGAGAGTGCTTTTGCTTCAGACGAAGTGAAGAAGCACCTAATGGGTTTCGTTGAGCAAATCTAATTGGTAAAGCGCGCCTTTTGCTGAATAGCTGGGCTCACTTAGCATTAATGCTTAAAGGTACAAAATAGGAAGAGAAAGGCTGAGGCTTTTCTCTTTTTTTATGTCCAATTATCCGTATTCTAATATCGATGTTGACGAATGGGATGCAAACAATGAAAACAGAACTCGAGAAAATGCTGTCCGGCGAGATTTTTGATGGCGCAGACCATGAGGTAGACCACATGCGCACTCACGCCAGCAAGGCGCTATCAGACTTGAATCAATGTTCAGACGATACTCAACTACCAAGTCTTCAGGCTAATCTGTTTGGTAAAGTAGGAAGCAGCGTTGTCCGTCCTCCTTTTCATTGCGAGTTTGGCAAAACCATCGAGATCGGTGACGACACCTTTATCAACATGAACGTGGTGATGCTTGATGGCGCGAATATCAAGATTGGTAACAATGTATTGATAGGGCCAAGTGCCCAGTTTTACACAGCCTCCCACTCACTGGATTATCTCAGCCGCCGTAAGTGGGAAACTTTCTGCCTACCTATCACAGTCGAAGACGATGTGTGGATTGGTGGAAACTCAGTCATCAACCAAGGCGTTACGATTGGCGCTCGCTCTGTTATCGCAGCGAACTCAGTGGTTAACAGTGATGTACCACCAGATTGCCTGTACGGCGGCACTCCAGCCAAGTTGATTCGGCATTTGAATGCCGAACAAACTCGCAATTAAACAAGAAAGCGCGTATCCAAATCTAAAAAAGAGCGATGTTTCAATAGCATGGCTCTTAATCTAATTATCAGCGTTGTTTTATCGCACGCTTGTTCACCGCGAATTTGAAGCACGACAGCCGCAACTAAAACCAGCGCTGATATAGTCAAAAACAAGAATGCAACGATAGACTTAGGTGGGTATCTTTTCATTTTCTACACCCTCAAATTTAACTCACTCGCCAAGGTGTCAATCTAATAAATTAACGCCAAGCGCCTGCAAGCTGTTTTCACACTGAACGGCATCGGTAAACTGGATAGCAGCCATACCCAAAGATCTCGCACCTTCAACGTTATAAGGCATATCGTCAATGAAGACCGTTTCTGAAGCTTTGAGCCCATAATTAGATAAAAGCGCTTGGTAGATTTCAGGCTGCGGTTTAAGCATGCCAAGTTCAGCGGATACGGCTGCGCCATCAAACAAAGGCCAAAATTCGTAGGTGGCTTTTAGGTGTTCAACAATCTCGACCACGTTGTCGGTAAGTGCATACACACCATACCCAGCACGCTTTACGCGCTCGATAAGGTCGACAGAACCATGCAATAAGATCTGCGTTTTCTTAACGTAATAAAACAGGCGGTCGCACTCTAATGAAGATAAATCGAGCTCTTGTTGGTAGCGAAGTTTGGCTTCATTTTCGGTTAAGAACCCTTTGTTCAAATCCGACCAAATCGCACTTTGGAAAATCGAAAGCGCTCGGGCTTCAGGGTCGGCAATGTTACCAAACGTTAGTTGAGTAATTTCCAGCGGCGACCAACGCACAATCACATTACCCACATCAAATACGACATTTTGATTTGATTCGAACTCATACCCTACTCCTGAATTAGTCACTTAAAATAGCAACAACACAGACATTAAATGCCGCACGTTAAAGTTCATAATCTTGTTTTACAAAATGAGGACTAGAATCACAAGATGTAATCAAGTCAGCGCAAAAGGTGGTCACTAGTATCCCTAACTAACCCTATTTATCATCACCCACTTAACCTTCTATGTTACAATTATGAGTCATTCAGAGCGTACTGAATCCCTGATTTAGTTCACTATTCTTTAGTCACAGTGAATACACTTTAAAGTTATTGATCTATGAAAAAGTACGAGTTAGTTGTCCAAGATATTGTGAGCAAGATCTGTCAAAACAGTATCAATCATAAGCTTCCCGCGGAAAGAGAACTCTCTGAAATATATGGGTTATCTCGATTTACTATTCGAAAAGCGCTAGCCAAGCTAGAGGCTATTGGCATGGTGAAATCTAAGGTGGGTTCTGGTTACTTCGTCAACACTTCTCTCATTGGTACACCACTGGTGTACAACTCCATTACTGAAAACAGTTTTGAAGAGATCTCTTATAAAAAGCTCCAACTGAATAAAGCGCTACCCGATAACCACGAACAGCAGATTTTTTCTTTAGACGACAATGACTACATCTGGAAAATTAGACGGCTTCGATTGATTAACAACAAAGTAGTTCAGATTGAAGAAGCCAAGATCCCTGTCAGTGTCTTCCCAGAGATGAATGCCGAGATCATTGAAAGCTCAATCCAGAAACATGCATTGGCGAAAGGTCTTCAGATCGATAGCTACTTAACGACGTATCAAGCGATCAACGTATCTAAAGAAGACGCGGAGTTGCTCGGCTGCAAAAAAAATGCCGCGGCGATGAATATCACCAACCGAGGTTTCTTAGCATCGGGGGATCTATTCATCGTCAGCGATATCATCGACATCAAATATCAATGCACCTATCACACTCCTTTTAACAATGAGAGCATGAGCTTCCGAGATAAGAAGTAACCTTTTAATTCGATTTAGTATGGTTAATTTTTATAGATATAAGTTAATTACTCTATAGATTAGCCACTAATATTATTTCACATCTAATATTATTAATTTAATGATACTAGAAATATACTTACCAGATAATACGTAATATCTGGTAAGTATATTAAATAAGAAAATGGCCGCTTATAGCGACCATTTGATATTAAAAATACGAGTTAAGGGGTATGAATCGCGCCATCAGGAAGGCGACTTTGAGTCCACTCGTGGGGGCGATACATAACAGGGAACTCGGCTGCAACCTCTCGGTCGATTTCAACACCAATACCTGCGATTTCAGAAGCGTATAAGTAGCCATTAATTGGCTCTGCAGCGTTCGGGAATACCTTGTGTGTATTCTCGTTGTACTCGACATGTTCTTGAATGGCAGCATTGTGTAAATGCACATTCAAATGCGTGTTTACCGCTGCGCCAATTGGCGTCATATCTGGCGGGCAATGCCATGCAATACGAACACCGAAGTTCTGACATAGATGGCCGAGTTTCAGAGCTGGGGTAATACCACCAATCTGTGAAACATGGCAACGAATGAAATCAATGCGGCGGTTAGCAATCAATGATTTCCACTCTTCAGGGTTATTAAATAACTCCCCTAAACCTAATGAAACTGAGCTCTGGCTGCGAATATTATCCAACCATTCCGTTTGATTTGGCGGCAGAATATCTTCAATGAAATACGGCTTATATTGCTCGACTTCCTTCGCAAATTGTATCGCTTGGTTCGGGAATAGGCGCTCATGAACATCATGAAGAATATGGAATTGGTTACCATATTTCTCTCTCAGCGACTTAAACATCGTTAGAGTATTGTCCATGTACTGATCTTGGTCGTAGTACGAACCTTCAGTCGGGTTTTGAGTGGTATGCAAATCCGTTGGAACGCCGCCATAGAAACCAAGCTGACAACGAATGTGCTTGTAGCCTTTGTCTAGGAAAGATTCCACCAGCTCATAAATCCCTTCCATCGTGTCGCTCGTCGCGTGTGTGTATACAGGAATAGCATCACGAGACTTACCACCAAATAACTGGTGTAACGGCATACCCGCCAATTTGGCTTTAATATCCCACAGTGCCATATCAACACCGGAAATTGCATTATTGATAACAGGGCCATTTCGCCAATAAGCGTTGACCATCATCATTTGCCATAAGTCTTCAATATTATTGGCGTTTTTACCAATAAGAATAGGTTTTAAATATTCATCGACCATTGTTTTTACAGCAAGCGGTCTTTGTTGGAATGTCGCACAACCAAACCCTGTCACGCCTTCATTCGTTTCAACTACCACGGTAATGAGGTTGTGTCTGTCTGGTTTAGTAATAATACAATGGATATCAGATATAATAGTTTCTTTCACAATTAAATAACCTAAACTTAAGTCAACTCCTATTATCTAACCGCTTTAAAAACCACATTTCAAGCGCTAATTTTGCGTAAAAATAATTGGTACGTTAAGTGATTTTTTTTGATAACCAAAACATACCAATTGGCCAAAAACGGTGAAAAAATAATTTTTCGGATTTCAAGTGTGATTGAGATCTCTTTTTACTCCGTTGGATTTAAATTGGTTGTCGTTATGATTGCTCGAGTTAAATATATTCCAATAACAGGTGTAGTATGCAAATGGTAGAAAAAAGTGATGCCGTTATTAATAACTCGAAGTCATCATCGAAGAAGAAAAATTTCAAAGAAAATATACAGTTATTAATCACTGCACTTGGTGGTGAAGACAATATCGTGAGTATCACGCACTGTATGACAAGGCTGAGATTCAAATTAGCAGACGAGTCGCTGGTAGACGAAGAAGCAATCAAGCAGATCGCAGATGTGAAAGGTGTGGTACTTCAACAAGGCCAAACTCAAGTCATCATCGGTGTTGAGGTCGAGAAGTGGTTCAACGCGCTATCAAACACTCAACAAGCTGACGCTAATCCGGCTGATGAACTAGAGAAAGGCAAGCTGTTCCAAGGCGTGATGCGTATTGTCGCAGGCATCTTTGGTCCGGTTGTACCCGCAATCGCTGGCGCGGGTATGTTGATGGGCCTGTTGTCTGGTCTTATTGCAACCAATGTTATCTCTGAAACCTCGGACACGGTTTATTTCTTCCGTTCAATTTCTGTCGCTGTGTTCTTCTTCTTGCCTATGCTGGTCTCTTTCTCTGCCGCTAAGGTATTCAAAGTAAACGAGTACATCGCACTTGCTGTCTCCTCTGCAATGCTAGCACCCAAGCTAGTAGATAAAGCGGTGATGCTAAAAGATGCTGGCGCGGCTCCTGAGCTGACGGTGCTAGGCGTGGTTCCTATTGAACTGCTTAATTACGGCGGCGCGATTGTTCCTGCGATTCTAGCAATCTGGTTATTGTCTAAAGTGACACCTCTAGTTGACCGACTGGTACCCTCTTCAGCGAAACCAGTATTTACGCCACTGCTTGCGTTTACTGTGACTTCGACCATCACGCTATCATTTGTTGGCCCTGCTGGTATCTGGCTAAGTAATGGTGCAGGTTGGGTAATGAGCTCGCTACTGGAAATCTCTCCGACGTTAACGGGCTTTGTGTTTGGTCTAACTCGCCCGATTACCATCGTATTTGGTATCCACCACAGCATGACACCAATCAGCCTGAACAACTTTGCACTGTACGGTAAGGATTTACTTATGCCGATCATGTGTTTGGGTAACATGGCAATTGCAGGCGCGACAATGGCTATCTGGCATAAGCAACGTAAGACAGTTTCTAAAGAGCAATCTTCAATTACGATGGGCTCAAGTGTTACGGCTATTTTAGGCATCACGGAGCCAGCTCTATTTGGTGTCCTAACGAAATACACCAAAGCGATGATGACCGCGAGCTTGGCTGCAGGCGTGTTCGGTGCTATCTCGGTAACAATCGATACGCACTTAACAAGCTACATTCTTTCTTCTGTATTCAGCTTGCCAGCTTACCTTGCAGGCGGTACGCAAAACTTCATTCAGGCACTGATGGGCGTGGTGGGGGTGTTCGCACTGTCTTATGTTCTAACGCTATTGTTCGTAAAACTAGACAACAAATAAGACCTCCTCTCAAGCTATTGGGAAAAGAATCAACGTGGCTACTTTCCTTGTAGCCACGTTCCATCATTTATACCTAACAATACCAATCTTTCTGTAAGGGCACACTATGAGCCACATTGCGATTATCGGCGAGTGCATGATTGAACTGAACGGCGCTCCATTCGGCACCATGCAACAAACCTATGGTGGAGATACGCTCAACGCCGCTGTTTATTTGAACCGAGGTGCCACAAGCTATTCCTGTTCGACAGGTGCACCTATGATTCGTACCAGTTATGTCACGGCTCTAGGCTCAGACGCTATCAGCAAAGAGATGCTTAACCAATGGCAGGATGAAGGGCTATCAACTGATTTCGTACTGATTGACGAGCAGCGCTCGCCAGGCCTTTATCTGATTCAATTAGACGACGTTGGTGAACGCACATTTCTGTATTGGCGTAATGACTCCGCTGCTCGCTACATGGTACAGCACCCAGATTTCGACAAAATAACCGCCCAACTTGAAGATGTCGATATGGTGTTTTTGAGTGGAATCTCTCTGGCGATCTTGCCACACAGCGATCAACTAAAGTTGCTCACTATCATCGAGGGCCTGCGTGAGCGTGGCGTTACCATCGCCTTTGATAGCAACTATCGACCAAAGTTGTGGAGCTCAGAAGCCGCAACTAAAGAATGCTATCTATTGGGCTATAAAACAACCGATATAGCCCTAGTCACCTTTGATGATGAACAACTGTTATGGAGCGATCAAACGCCGCAAGACACCATAACAAGGCTGCATGCACTCGGCGTCAAAACCGTTGTTGTAAAGCTTGGTGCTGAAGGCTGCTTGATCAGCGAAAACTCCGCAAATGAGCCAGTAAAAATCACAACGACACCAGTCGAGACTGTGGTTGATAGCACCTCTGCTGGCGACTCTTTTAACGGCGGTTTCTTATCTTGCTATCTCGCTGGAGGTTCTATTGAAGAAGCTTGCCACCAAGGTAATGCATTAGCCAGATTGGTGATTCAACATCATGGCGCAATCATCCCAAAATCCATCACCGACACTCTTTCAAACTGATATTAAGAAGTACACATGTCTACAATTAACGAACAGCTAAAAGCACTTAAAGTTATCCCTGTTATCGCCATTGATAACGCAGAGGATATTATCCCTCTAGGCAAAGTATTGGCTGAGAATGGGCTTCCCGCCGCTGAAATTACGTTCCGTTCAGACGCCGCTGTTGAAGCTATCCGACTGCTTCGCCAAGCACAGCCACAAATGCTGATCGGCGCGGGCACCATCTTGAACCGTGAGCAAGCACTCGCAGCAAAAGAAGCGGGCGCAACGTTTGTGGTATCACCGGGCTTTAACCCGAACACAGTTAAAGCATGCCAAGAGATCGGCATCGATATCATTCCAGGTGTGAACAATCCAAGCACCGTTGAAGCGGCATTAGAGATGGGCCTAACAACCTTGAAGTTCTTCCCAGCAGAAGCATCTGGCGGCATCAGCATGGTTAAATCACTCGTTGGCCCATACGGTGATATTCGACTCATGCCTACAGGCGGTATCACGCCATCAAACATCGATAACTACTTAGCAGTGCCTCAAGTATTAGCCTGCGGTGGTACATGGATGGTCGACAAGAAACTCGTTGAAAATGGAGAGTGGGATGAGATTGCCCGCTTAACACGCGAGATTGTCGAGCAAGTGAATCACTAGTCTATGTCATTCAGGTAAACAGAGCCTGTTTAATTTCTAACAATAAAGCCACAGCACTTTGGTGAGGCTTAATTATATGATCCGCCTCATTCTCAAGCCCTTAAGCTTAGAGTCGGCTCTCAGAGTGAGGTGAACCAAATATCTTCTATCCATACTTTAGGTATCGACCTAGGTAAACATTGCTTCTATGCTATCGCACATAACCGTTGTGAGGTGGAGGCGCTTCGTCGCAACCGACTCTTAACCTTTCTAAGTGAAATAGAACCAGCAACTATTGCTTTTGAAGCCTATAGCGATACTAGTTTGATCTCACACAGAGTTTAACCTCAGCCAGCTGTCCAAAAAGGAGTCATAAAGCAACAGAACTAACACTCACAGAAAGAAGTGACGCTGAGTGGTTATCAAGGCTTACTTCTGCTCTACTGACCTTTATGAGCATTCAACCTTGGATGTCTTAACTGTTCAAAAAATACATTCACACAGACAAGTAATGGGACCCCTACTAGCATTCCCATAGAGCCCCATAGCCAACCCCAAAATACAAGCCATACAAATAAAATCAGCGGATTGAGACTAAACCTTTTCCCCAGTAATGTAGGAGTAACCAATTGGCTTTCTATCAAATTAATCGCCAGGAAGATCGCAGCGACCGTCAATGCGTAGCTAAACGACTCAAACTGTATAAAAGAGACTAAAGCAAAGCACGTAACTGAAACCATCGGGCCAAGATAGGGGATAAAATTAATTAAGCCTGCAAAAGCGCCCCAAAGGAAAGGGTCTTGCAATCCCATCATATAAAAAGCAAAGCCAACAGTGAGTCCTAAGCAAACATTAATGATGGTGATGGCGCCTATGTAACGAGACAAATCCTTTTGAACAACTTTAACCAATTCAACAGCCCTACGCTTATCTGAAAAGCATTCAAAAAGAGATAAGCTTTGAGAATAAATTTTTCGACCGTAACTCATCATGAAATACGCCATAAGAAACGCAACCAACAACTGAGTAACAATGGTTGGTGTTGTCGTAAGCACTGATTCTATAATGGAAAAAGCCGTGTTATTGGTAAGCCCATCATTGGTAACAGTACTACTCATGGAGAACCCGGTGGCGTCAGTTAAGCGACTGTTTTGAGTAACCTCACTCACTTCATTAGATACATTCTCAACCAACATTGGTAATTTTGACCACCATTGCTGAGCGGGCTCACTCAACATATTCAAACTAATCACAACAAAGCCAATAAAACCAATAAGTACAGCCATTACGTTAATGACTCGAGGGATACCGAAGCGAGTAAGGTAGTTAACTAGAGGGCTACATAGCAAAGAAATAAAAGCACCAAAGATGATTGGCAACAAAAATGGCTTGGCGATATGTAATGTAAAAATAGACATCATGAGAACAGCAAGGAGCATAAAACTAGTTTGCAACACACTTCGTTGTCTAAGAATACTGTATTTTTTTGATGTCATTTTATTCCTATGAGTAGGAGGTTTTGTTTTTGAGGCTTCGTCAATTTGAATCAGGCACTCGATACCGTCAGCCAACACTAACTTGAATTAAAAATGATGGTTACTTAAGTAAATTAAGTATTAGCGATAGCTGTTTATAACCAAAAACAGACGATTTAAAACGATGAGTTCGATTCAAAATTACAACACCAAGGCCTGTGATGCCAAGAGCATACAAGGGGTACTTGTGAACAAACTCTTTTCCTTTGTGACGAATAAGTCCCATACAAAGTGCAACTTGGCGAGCTCTACTTCTCCCCTCAAGTCTTTTCATTTGAATCTGTCTTTGTCGATTCTTGAGTGCTGACATGTAACCCCTCCTTCAATTGCTCTTTCGTACATTCAAAACCTATAAATTGCTTTAAGTAACTAGAACGAAGTACCAAGCATATTAGAATCAAACCGAGTGTGAATATAAACGCGCCGTAACCCGCTAACAGATTCAAAGTGAAGTAGTAGATCACTACTCCAGCACCGACGGCGATACTAAAAAGAAACAGCGGTAACAACGCAACAAAGAGGAGCTGAAACACAAGACGCTTTTTAAATGCATCAACACTATTGCGAAACTCCAATAAGAAAAGCTCTAAGGTCGATTGAGACCATTGCTGGGTATGTGTCTGTAATATAGCTAAGTCTTTCCACAATCCATTTAACTCATAAGCAGAACGTTTAAGATCATCCACCTTACGATCGCTCGATTTATCATTGGCAGAGTTTACTGGATCATTTTGACTATTTACCTGCATAACGGTGCTCTCTCAATTGCGATGTTGATATATGGCTATTTGATTAACTTCGAGACAGCCCAACCAGCGAGAAACGCACAGCCAACACTCAATAATGGACGCTCTTTAATGATGTTTTCCGCTTTCTCAGACGTGTTCTTCACACTTTCAGAGCTGGCCTCGAGAGTTTCATGGACCGCCTCTTTCACATTTTCGATAACTTCTACTGCGGCCTCTTCAGCTTTTTCATAAGTTTCTTCAATTTGTTGTTTGGCTTCTGAATTTTTAGCGTTTGACTTTGGCATAATTTTTCTCCTTATTTGATTATCATAAGCCAGAGAATAATATTAATACTATTAATCTCTAGCTACTTTAATAATCAATGCTAGCATCGTGCCAACTTTCACAAGTACCAGAATAATTGAAGATAAGCTCCCATATCATTAATAAATGGCATTAATCAATGTAATAATTTCACTAGAAAACATCTATTAATGTATTTTTTACAAAAACAAAGTAAAACCTTAGACGAAACAAGCTGAATATAGGGTTATTAATTGGCATAAAAAATGCAATAAACCAAATACAGCTTAGAACCAAATGAGGATTCATGAGAAACCAAAGTATATTATCTATTGTTAACCTGATAAAAAGTGGAAATATTATTTACGAAAAAGCGATATCCAACATAAGAAGTGAAAAGATGGCAAAAAATCTTTTTGATATCTACACGGTAAAGAAATGTGCAGAGTTAAAGTTACAATCTTTAACTTACTACTCAAAAATACATCAAGAACAGATACCCGCTAGTTATACGATAAATGCCAGAGAGCGCTGTATTGAAGCGGAAGATACAAAAGGTAAAAACAATCAAGAGCTCTATTTAAAGCACCTAGAAGGTGTCGAGACAAAGATCATTTCCGACATTGAATCACTGCTAGAAACTAACCCTGATTTAGAAGGGAGAAGAAGATTAAAAGTGGTAAAAAATGAAATGGAATCATGTCGAGACCAAATACACAACATGCGTCAGAATTAGTTATTAGCGAATGATGGTTGGAAATCAGAATCAAAGAAAAGGCTTATTTTAATTATTATAAATCAACTGAAATTATAAATACTACTGAGATAAAAAGGAGTAATGATATGTTGTTTAAAAAGGACAATGATCCCCTTGAGGTAATTCACTATAAAGGCATAGAAAAAATACTATGTACATTGAAAGATCACTACTTCTCATGTGTTGACCTAATTGAACAGAAAGCACATGGGAACATTGCAAGAGCTGCAAATCGATTTATAAAAGTTGAACGTTCATTAATAAACGAAGTAAACACCAAGTTCTGCATTAACAATGAAGTTAATGACAATGACATATTGAGTCAGCCCCCTGCGTTAATTGTTAGTTATAACGATATGTACCAGAGTAATTTAAGCCTAATTTCTTACCTCAAAAACACTATTAGAAAGTTTAACAATCAACATATGTCTGCTTTTTTCTCCTATTGGGTTGCGGCGTTGCAAGTTGAAAATGATGAGATAGCAAAGCATTTGTAACAGATATAACCCATCTAAAATAGATACGATTAATTAACTTGAGAAGAGAATCAAAGCCTACAACACAATCATTAAACAGTGGGAATAATCTAGGTTTAATTCTGATCTAATTCTGACATCACTCAAAATAAAAAGCGTCGAGGCATATTGCCTTGACGCTTTTTTACGAGAGGGACCGCTATGTTATTCTAGGAAGCGTCATCGACAGCCCCAGTCATCATTCTAGACAGACTTTTACCGCCTTTGGGATCAAAATCAAGTGTTCTAATCGGAAACGGTATTGTCATTCCAGCCTCTGATAATGACTCTTTAACCGCTATAATACCGTCGTGCTTTGCGTCCATATAACCAAAACCTCCTGGGTACTCAATCCAAAACCAAACCAATAAGTTAACGCTACTATCAGAAAAGCTTGAAGCGTAAACCGTCGTATCTTCTTTCCGACTAACATAAGACTTTTGGTTTATCGCTTTGGTTATCACCTCAGCGGCTCTTTTGGGACAGTCTGCGTAGGAAATCCCCACAGGGATCTCGACCCTTCTTCGTCCTTTTCGACTGTAGTTCGTCAAAATATTTCGGAAAACCATCTTATTGGGAATCATGACGTGTTGACCAGAGAACGTTTCAACCAGTGTATTTCGTAAGTTTATTTTGACTATGGTACCCATGACATCGTTGGAACCAACAACATCGCCAATTTTAAAAGGTTTACGAATACTCATTGTAATACCTGAAATGAGGTTCTCAGTCATATCTTGAAAAGCAAAACCGATAGCTAAACCTAGAATACCGGCACCGGCAAGCAACGATGTAACCGTACCTTGGAGCCCAACAAAATCTAACGCGACAAAAAATCCAATAGTAACAATGGTAACCTTAACAATAGAAGCCAGTAAGTTAATGACTTCTTGAGAGTCGACAACTCTATTGCTCAATCTTTTAAACAACTTGCCGCTTATGTTGGCAACAAAGATAAAAATAAGAAACGTAACAAAAGCAACAATCAGGTTAGGGATAAGTTTAATTGCTTCAACTAACCAATGCTCTAACTTACCCTCTATCAGATGCTGAAACTTCTCTAAGTTAAAAGAGAGATTCATTTCCATGGTGTCTCCTTCTTATTCAATATGCGGATTATTCAATACATTCATGGAATACAAACCGTTAAGGCTTGCTTATCAATACTTATCTCCAGTGAATCAGCCAAATACGTCTCTCCATCAATCACGTATGAAATAGGTCGGTCAGAATCAATTTTAACGAGCTGTGCCGAAGCATAAGTAAAGTAACTAGCTTGTTCTTTCGCTCCGAGACTCGATAACAACAGATCAGATAGAGCGATAGCTCGTTTACTAAGTGAATTTGTGTTTTCCAAATAGGTAATATGCAGCTTCCCATCATCCGGCCTAGGAGGCTGTCCCCCTTGAGCAAGCACAGTACTAAAAGGGGAAGAGTTCGCCACGACCAAACTTTGTAGTTTCATACTTTGTGATGGTTGGTCATCGATTGAAATTTGAAAGTGTTGATTATCGTCGGTGATTACTGCATTGAAGAACCCAGTCAAATACGCGAATTGCCCTTTTTCATTTTTTTGTTCTCGATGTGCGTAATCGATCATCTGTTCTTCAAACCCAATACCAAGAAGCAGTAATATTGGTTGTTGATTACAGAACGCCAGATCGATTCTTTTTGAGTTGCCAGATAAAATAGCCTCACACGCTTTTTCAACAGGCGATATTTTCGAGGTCAATCCATAAAGCATATGACATAGAGCGTTCGCGGTACCCAAAGGTATAATCCCGAGTTGTGTATCAGTCTTCCTAACTTGCCTTGCGACTTCACTAACCGTCCCATCGCCACCTGCAACGATAATATGCGCAGTATTCCGGTCTTTGGCCTGCTTAGCTAATATTTCTGCTGATACTTCTTGGCTAGTAAGAAAAATATCTAAACTATACTTTCTCGTAAGTTCACGAATAACCTGTTGTTCATTCGCCAACCATTTACCACCACCTGCAACAGGGTTGGCAATAAGGCAAGCTTTATGGCCAAGAGTGAGCAAACCTTTATCACTGATTGCTTGAAGTGTTTTTAGTTGTAGATGGTTCAATTGGGCTGTACTTCGCACGTCGTTAATACTTTTCAAGACCTGCTCTACAGTAAGTGACGGATTTTTTGCTAAAAGATAGGCAGCTACGACAAAGACAGAACGTCCTCGACCGAGAGCACAATGCACAACAACCGATCTAGATTGATGGATTTGGGTATCGATCCAATTTATAGCATGTTTAAGCTTATGCATTTTAGGGACTTTATGATCAAGAACCGGGGTGTTTAAATAGCGAAATTGATCACCGGTCATTGCACTTTCTAAACCAGAAAACTCAGCTGTAACATCTACAATACAATGGATGTTTTGAGATTCTAAGAACGATAAATCTGAAGGGAACAAACGACGAGATACATATAAACCTTTTCCAACCTTCTGTATTGGTTCAACTTTATCTCTTTTAATTGCCCATGCATTGTACAGTCGAACACCTAAGAAGAATGGAATGAAGATCCATCTAATCCACCACACTATTTTCCCATCGCTAGTCTTCCTAAATATTGACGGCATATCGAAGATGTAGGCAACACTAACGATGAACATCGACAAACTACACCAGGCAAAAACACCACGGATTATTAGCTGTGGTATAAGAGCAGCAGCAAAAAAACAAGCTATAGCAAGAAGCATATAATATTTAATAATAAACATGTTACGCCTTAATTTATCCGTGAATTTAAATATATTTATCCGTAAATTTATCTATCTCTAAATTAAATAAAAGAAGGGCTCAAGAATGAGCCCTTAGCTTGATAACAAAGCAGTTTTATACTTATTTAAAGAATTTGATTACTTCGTGATTCAAGCAACCTCTTTTTCATATTTACGAGCTAATGTTTCTTTTTGTTCAGTATCTAAGACTCGACCTGCGGTTTGAAAAAAACGCTGCTCTTCTTCTTCTAAATGATGTTCAACCTTATCTTTTAATGTTTTCATTAAAACAAGCCAAGCTGGTGAAGACATCTCTGTATCATCGAGTTGAGCGAGTATTTTGTCGATTCCATGATGTTCAGCGATTCCATGTCTAGTCATGTCAATGGATTGATCACTCTCGATCAAAGGTGCATAAAAATGGCGCTCTTCTGCAATCGCATGCTTGGTTAACTCATCCTTAAGGTTAACATAGAGTTCTTGCCTAGCTTGTGTGTCTCCCGAAGTTTGGAGTAACGCATCCATCAAAAGTCGTTGCTTTTCATGACTGTCTTTGAGCACATCAAATATATTTTTCATGTCTAATTCCTACTTCATTGGTTTATTTTTATGAGGATTTTGGCATCTCATTGCACTCTAGATGACAGTTCTAGCAATCTTCATCTTTCGCATCTAAATGCTCTTTAATATTTTCACAACTATCTTCTATTGCGTTTTGAGTATCCTCTACAGCCTCATCTACATTTTCCCCGGCTTGTTCCATCGGACCTTCATCACTACATGCCGCAAGTGCAAATGTAATACCCACAATAGTTAAAAAACGGTAAGCGTTCGATTTGATGTTCATATAAACTCCTAATGTTTGTTTTTATTCAGCAACATAATTACCACTGAAACCAGTAGTGATATTGCAAATATATAAAATATGATCTTTGCTACTGTCGCAGCAGCCCCAGCGATACCACTAAATCCCAATAGGGCGGCAATAATTGCGACAATAAAAAATATTAGCGACCAGCGAATCATCGTTATTCCCCAATTTTTAATAAATTACCAATTGTAGAGAGGTTAAATAATATTTAATTTATCCACCACTCTCTCTACATTCGGGGTATTATTTGCTATAGATAAAGCTAAGTCGTGTTCACTGCTTGATGAAACTGAACCTTTCAAGATAACCACACTGTTTTCGGTTTCAACTTGAATATCGCTACCACTAACATTGGTATTCATTAATAAACGAGTGATTACCAGTGTCTTTATGTGAGCATCAGTCAAAGCTTGTACGGCTGCGGGTGTTTTTTCTTTGTCTTCATCAATCACTGTAAGTTCGTTTTTTACAGACTTAACGTCATCTAGGCTTAGCACTAACTCTTCTGCCAAATCTTTCTCTGTTTCATTTTTAACCGAGCCAGTTAAAGTAACCACTCGATTTTTAACGTAGGTGTTGATGTCAAATGAGTTTAAATTAGTATTCAGTAATAAAGTCGTTTCTGCTTTTCCATCAATCCACGCATCGAAAGTTTCTTTTTCCCACATGCTATTAGCAAAAACAGTTGATGAAGAAGTTGCAATCAAAGTAGCTAATAATATTTTACTTGCAGTATTTCTCATTAATTATCTCCTCTAGTTAACTGACACTTGTACAATTGCAACCAGCATGCCAACTTTTTAACTGACTGAAAATAAAGGATTTACACTTTAATTTTGAAAATTTACCATTGGTAAAATAATCGGAGGTGTATTAATTACACGAGTATTTTGTAAAAATTATCATCAATGGAGATCCTAGAATAATTAATATCAATACTGTTAATTAGCCACTTCTACTATCAGTAATATTGTAACTACATTTAAAAGGTGGCGTATAGTAAATGATAGATTCGTATTTGAAGGACATTATGTTATTATCAAGGTCGTTTTCTGTCGTACAAAAAGAGAGTTAAATCATGTCATTACCGACACTTTTTATAGAGTTAAAAGATGAATTATTGCGGTCTAAAATAAACTCTCTAGATGAATTATCAAGCTTTGAAATAATTCAAAGTACTATGGATGTTCATTGGATTGACAAGCTACAACAACTGCAACCAGATACTGCTATTGTTGAAGTCTCTCGATTTACTAACGATGATTTTAAGTCCTTATCGAGTGCAACAGGGTTGGACGAAATGGACTTGATTATTATCAGTACAGGTACGCCAAACAAAAATTTAGACATGATGATGAACCATGGCGCAATCTTCCATTATAGAAAGCCCGTCGACATGCAAATATTGGAAGATACCCTTGCAGACTTCAGTCAATACTTCCTCCAGAAGCAGGAAGAAGGGCGTAAAGTGTCCACCAGCGATTTAGACCAGTTCGGTATGTTAGTCGGTTCTTCTAAGCCCATGCATAAGCTGTATCGAACTTTAAGAAGAGTCGCGAAGACTGACACCAATGTTTTGATTGTCGGCGAAAGTGGGGCAGGTAAAGAATTAGTCGCACAAACGATTCACCTTGCCAGTGATCGTAAAAACCAACCTTTTATTGCGATCAACTGCGGTGCTATCAGCCCTGAGTTAGTTGATAGTGAATTATTTGGTCATGAAAAAGGCGCTTTTACAGGGGCGAATCGCACACACCAAGGGGTGTTTAGGCAAGCAGAAGGTGGCACATTGTTTCTCGACGAAATCACCGAAATGCCACTTGAACACCAGGTCAAATTACTACGAGTTTTAGAAACAGGTGAATATCGCCCTGTAGGCAGTAATGCAACGAGTATCGCTAATACTCGAGTCATTGCAGCGACAAACCGAGATCCACAAGTCGCTATTGAAGAACAGTTTTTGAGAGAGGATCTCTATTTCAGGTTGGCTCACTTCCCCATACATGTCCCTCCATTGCGTGAAAGAGGCGACGACATCGTCGGCTTAGCAAAACATTTTATTGCTCATCGCAACGCAAATGAAACCACTGCGAAGACCATTTTCACATCAGCGCTTCAAAAAATATCAGCCCATGCATGGCCAGGGAATGTCAGGGAATTAAAACACTGTATTGAAAGAGCTTTTATATTGGCAGATGAGACGATTAAAGATGAACACCTAATTTTTGATACTCCTCCTTTAGAAACAGGGACTACCGTTGAGGATATGGTTCCGGCGGGTGTTTCTCTTGAGAAGATTGAGAAAGCGGCGATTATCAATACGCTCGAAGAAAATGAAGGCAACAAAAAGGAAACAGCACAAGACTTGGGAATCAGCATCAAAACGCTTTATAACAAGCTCGATAAGTATCAAGAGTAGTAATACTCATATCTGATGTTGCTGTGTGATCAAAATAGATACAGGCGATCGTTAATTTGCAGTTGATGTTTTGCTTTTCCATGAAAATTTAACAGTGGAGGGTGAGCCCTCCACTGTTAAATTTTATGCTGCATTCACCGATGTCTCGGTTCTTTTATCTTGGTCAAAGAATTCTTCATGCAACGCGCAAATCGCTTGTTGATACTTGTCATCACTCACAACAAATTGCACATTTACGTTTCTCATAGACGAATGTAATGCAATAGGCGTAACACTATGGTTCATCAAAGCCAATACACCATTAGCGAGCGTTTTATTGGTATCAATTTGAGAACCGATCGCTGAGATTATAGCGACCATTCGACCTGAAATAGATGCCTGAGGGTAACGTTTCTCAGCCTTATAAGACACCTTGTTTAAACTCTCGGTGCTACCACCTAGATAATAGGTAATAGAATTGGCGTTCATCTCTTTACCAATAAGGTTCACTCTAGCATCTGCGATAATCTCCATTAACTCATAACTAACATTGTCCGCCTTACCGACCATTCCCTGGTCAAAAACATGTAACGCATATACCTTCTGTTTTCCGGCAATGATCTCAATGTGATTCGTGTCTGGTCGGTAATCAGAAGAAATCAGTGTTCCCTCATGTTCTGGCTCGAAGGTGTTTTTGATTTGCAGTTCTATGCCACTTTCTCGTAACCCAGCAGCCGCATTAGAGTGAATAGCTTCCATACCAAGGTTAGCCAGTTGATCGGCAACATCATAATTGGTTGCCCCAATCGGTTTAACCGAACCTACACCAACGACTTTTGGGTCAGCCGAACTAAAGTGATACTCCTTATGGATGATCGCCAATGATGCCTCAGTAATAGTAGCGATACGACTAAACGTCATCTCACTGTAACCACGATCATAAGTATGCATCAAACCTTCTTTGCAATACGCATAACCAGTTACTATGGGAAGCTCCTCAGTAACATCAATGTCAGAGAAAGCCTCTCTAATCGTATCGTCCAAACTTTGAGGGGTTTTGTTGTCCCAACCAGAAAGGTCAACAAAGGTCGAATTTATACCAATGTTTTTTAATTTAAGAGCCGTGTTGTATGCACTATGTGACTCTCCAATTGAAGAAAGAAACTCTCTAATCTGTGGTAAATAATGTCTCAGTGAAAACTGTCCGTATTGGCACGTTTCAAGAATGTTAGTAATACAGTTTTTGGCTTCTGAAATACGAGACCGGATGAACTTATCTGCTCTCATACGATTCATTGGATCCGCAAAAATATGCTCATTGGTCAATAGCATGCGGCGTTCAATATAAGATAGAGCATCCTTCCACGAATCGTCACGCATCGCTATCAATTGATAGACACCAGGCTTACCTGTTTTTTTACATTCCAACAATGCATCCGTCATACCGCTGTAAGCGGACACAACAAAGATTCGGTTATAAGGATTTTGAGGGCGGAGAATAATATTGTCGAGCACAGCATCAAATGCTGTCATTGATGTACCGCCGATTTTTTCTACGGTAAATGTCATAAAAGACCTTTTGTTCTTGAAGAGATTAAAGACTAAATAATAGGGAGCGGGGTGAGATATCACCCCTGAATATATGGGTTAATCAACGAGTGGATAAACGCCGTTTTCATCGTGTACTTCAGCGCCAGTAATTGGTGGGTTAAACACACAAGCCATTGTCATTTCTTTGTTTTTATATGCGCGTAAATAATGCTCATCATTCTTATCTAGGATGTACAACGTACCGGGTTTGATTGGGTAAGTTTTACCACCAACGACTTCAATCTCCCCTTCACCACTCATACAAAACACAGACTCCAAGTGGTTTTGGTAATGGATATGTGTTTCTGTCGCTTCGTAAATTGTTGTGATATGAAAAGAAAATCCCATATTGTCATCTTTCAATAACATGCGAGTACTTTCCCAGTTATCCGATACAATACGTCTTTCACTATTACGACATTCATCAAGTGTTCTAACAATCATTTTACTCTCCCTATTACGATGCTTTCTTGAAATGCTTGGTTGCTACCACTTCAACTGAGTCTTCGAACATAGTTAAACCTTGCATCAATTCCGATTCTGAAATGGTTAATGGACAAAAGAACTTCAAGATTTCATCGTTTGGACCTGCGGTCTCAATTACCATGCCCTTGTCAAAACACACTTTTGCAATCTCATCAGCTGTGTTCCCATCTTTACATTCAATGCCAATCATCATTCCGCGTCCCTTGCGTTGAACAAATAGCTCAGGGAAACGCTTGAGATTGCGTTGAATGACATCATCGACCATGCTTGAGCTACGTTGAATATGATTTTCAAAATCATCATTTGACCAATACATTTCTAACGCTTTCGCAGCAGTAATGAACGCATGGTTGTTACCACGGAAGGTGCCGTTGTGTTCTCCCGGCTCCCACTTGTCTAGTTCAGGTTTTAATAAAACCACAGCCATCGGTAAGCCATAACCACTTATCGACTTAGATAGCGTAACGATATCTGGTTTTATACCTGAAGGTTCAAAGCTAAAAAACGTTCCTGTTCGACCACAACCGGCTTGAATATCATCCACAATAAGTAGGATATCGTGGGCTTTACAGATTTTGCTTAACTTCTGTAGCCACTCATTTGAAGCGACATTTAACCCACCTTCACCCTGAACCGTTTCCAATAAAACGGCAGCAGGTTTATCCATACCAGCGGAATTATCGGTTAACATCGTTTCAAATAATTTTAAACCATCGATTCCAGCGTAACCTTCAAATGGCAAACGCGTAACGTTGTTGAGATTTGAGCCCGCACCTTGCCTGTGGTGTTGGTTGCCTGTAGCAGCCAATGCACCCGCCGTACAACCATGAAAACCATTGGTAAATGCAACAATACTGCTTCGACTTTTTACTTTTTTCGCCAACTTAATCGCTGCCTCAACCGCATTTGTTCCTGTCGGGCCGGTAAATTGAACTTTGTAATCTAATGCTCGAGGTTCCAAAATAAAGCGACTAAGAGCTTCTAGGAATTCAGCTTTGGCTTCTGAATGCATATCCAAGCCATGTGTAATTCCATCCATTTCAATATACTCAAGTAAAGCTTGCTTAAGTATTGGATTGTTATGACCGTAATTGAGAGATCCTGCTCCAGCAAGAAAATCGAGGTAACGATCACCTTGTTTTGTTTCAAGCCAGCAGCCTTTTGATTTAGCAAAAGTGACTGGAAAACTATTCGAGTATGAACGTACGTTAGATTCCTGCTTTTTAAAAATATCCATGATAAGGCCGTTATTTGATTCCTATAAGTTAATGATTATTTAAGGGGTATTCGATACAAATACTCAGTATCGTGCAGCCCTTTAAAATGAACATTTTCATCTAAGAAAGTGGTCACTTTTCCAGTGCTACTATTTTTTGCGTCTAGCTTTTTAAAGAGTGCCCAAGACGCTTGATTTGACTTAGTAATGGTTGTTTCAATAGCTTCTATACTCTTCAGCCACTCTCGACGAAGTAAGCTGTTCAACATCTTGTAAGCTAAAGAGTGACCTCTAAATCGAGGGGCAACTGCAACTTGCCAAATAAAGAGAACATTAGGCTCACTCGGTTTTTGATAACTCGAGATAAAGCCCGCAAGCTCACCTTTGTTCTCAACCAAAATACAAGTTTTACTAAAGTGAGTGGATTGCAAAAAATTGCAATATGACGAGTTGGTGTCTAGTGGCGGACATTCTGAAATCAGTCGATAAATGTCGTTGCCATCTGAAGCTTTGGGCTCGCGAAAACTCCATTCTTCACTCGTTTTTTCTATCACTTCTGGACACAACACCCAAGGCGCTGATGTAATCATACCGAGAAATTCCTTTGAACTCTAATTAAATCCCTTTTTATTATGAGCATTTACCCCCTACTAAGATCAACACCTTAACTTTAAAAAAACAAAAATTAGTGATCTGTATCACATTTAATAGCGGTCAGCATGAATTAAATAATACTTTGAGTTCTAATGTATTTGATCGGTGGAGATCTTAAGAAAATGTCTTTAACCGAATAAGCGTCAAAAGAAGGTTAGAGTCATTAGTAAATTATGTGCTCAGATTGCCAATCAAGCGGCATAAATCACCAACACTCTCAGTGTTGAACATTCTATCGAGTAGATAACAACGCTTCGAATGGCAGTGACTCGCTATCCACTATTAAAATATCGGCCTCAAAAACAAAAAAACCTAGCGAGAGCTCGCTAGGTTTCTTATCTAACATATCGATGAATAATGAACTCAGAGGAAACGAGTCCAGAAATATCAACTTGGAAAAGGTTTACTTCAAGGGATCATTGTCAGGCAATGCTTTATGTATCCATAGCGCCAGACGCTTTTTAATGTTTGCCCCATCAAGCTTACTTTCTGGTAACGGCGTGATCTGATTTACTTCAACAAGAAACAAGTACACCGCTTTGACCTTTATTGGTTGAGATGAATGTGGCAAATCAAAACCTTGCAATTTAGCCATTTTAAAACCGACCTCAACTGCTTTTTTCACTAGTTTATCTTCATTAATGATCTTCGCGGTTTTCGACATATCATCTCCATCATCTTTATCGAACGAGTACTGAGTATATCAAACCGAACAACTCACAAGATTACCTCGCTCTCAATTTGAGGAGTCGCTTTGATAAATAACATAAAGCGAATAACAGGCTCTAGAATAACTCTAATTCGATTGATAGTTACGATATCAATGGCTATACGCAACCGATCTCTTAATAAAACACTCAATAAATGAGATCTTAAGTCAAGAAACAAAAAGTTGAATAATATTTGACTTAGTATTCCAAAGAATACGGAATACTATGTTTCTCATTTAGATGATAAACATTGTATATAATACAAATAACTTTCTGTTATTTAATCAGTTTTATACTAAAACGACTTAGATCATACTTACTGGTTCTTGTAACAAAATGTTATTTACAAAATACTCATTAAGAAAATAGAATAAACCCACTAATATTATACTGGTGTTAAAAATGCGTTACCTATGGGCTTCATTCTGTCATAAAAACCCAATCATCGGACGAATCGTTCATATCTTGGTTATGTTAGTTGCATTAGCTTCTATCGTTGTTCCATTGATATCAAAAGACGCAACAACAATCATAGCTTCACTGTGTGTTGCTCTAGTATGCTTCGTCATTTTTGTCTTCTTTGCTCTCGCCGACAAGATGCGTTCAGGCATGCACTAATCAGTTCTCTATTCACCAAGCATTCTCTTTTCTACAATTCATTATAAAATGCTGGTTACCAAATACGGAAAAGCCCAAAGTTATTAGCTTTGGGCTTTTTGATACCAGTAATCATTAACTCAGCAACACACTTAATATAAGTGTGCAAATTCTTCGATTCGACTTTTACCGCGCAGTAATAAAAAGTTCAAAAAACGGGATGTTGAGGTAGTGATTATTTTGTCTTCTTCCACACCGTGCTTTTCAAGTAATGCTTTTACAAGACCCAAATGAGCAATCTCTTCACAGAAATGCGCATCAGAACCTGTAGAAAAGTAAACACCAACTCGCTTTCCAATCTCCACAATCTTAGAACAGCGTACATCACTCCCCTTGCGGCTTTTTCCCGTCAAAGAGGTATTGTTCACCTCAATCGCCACATTGTGCTGTTTAGCACACTCGAGCACGGCTCGAATATCAAATGGGTAATTTGGGTTACCAAGGTGCCCAAGCACATCAACCTTTCCCCCCTCAATTATATTAATGAGGGCTTGGGTATGTATCTCTTCAGTGGATGGAGGAAACACAGGTTCGTGGAAGCTGGCAATAGTCCAGTCAAGGTGCTGATAGGTTGAAGGGGATAGATCTAAGTCTCCTTCAATGTTGGTGATGTTTGCTTCCACTCCACGCAGGATTCCTACATAGTGAAGAAAGCGGGGCAAAATTCTTTGATTGTTGAAAAACCAGTAGTGGGGGGCACCCGGCATTTCAGGAGCATGATCCGTTGTACAAAGAAGTTTCAGCCCCTTATGCTGTGCTGCTTTAGCGTTCTCAATAATAGTGCTGTAAGCATGGCCGCTGGCAACAGTATGAGTGTGGCTGTCGACGACGATCTTCATAGCGACCTCCTAGAATTAATTGATATCAAAAGAACCATCTTGGTTCATATATAGAGTTAGGTCCGCTTTTACAGAATGATTTAAAACCATGTCTACATTCTTTGAATCTGAACTTTTATAAAAAGCGAGAGCCTCTTCAAGCGTTGAGCCACCACGAATCTTGCGGTTCACTAAACGCTCTTCTAAAAACTTAGGAGCGGTATCGATGAAGATGGTGAAATCAGCAAGCTCATTCAACCCACTCCATACTGGTTCATCGAGCAGAAGCCAATTTCCCTCAATCACCACAATCTCTTTTTCAACGGTGATTGCGTCATCAACTGGATCATGCAGGTTACGATCGTAGTAAGGCCACTTTGGGTCTTGAACTTTTAGCTTCTTGAGTTTGTCGATAAGAGATGTGAGGTTAAAGGTTTCGTGTGCGCCTTTAATACTACGCAGCTTTATCTTGTCTTCACCGCGGATGGTGTAATTCGAATCGAGGATCTCGTTCGGGTAATGAAAGCCATCGAAAGGCAGCACCTGCAATGGTTCAACATTTGGGATTGTGTGAGATAGGTACTCCCAGAATGCCGCTAGGGTTGATTTTCCACTGCCAGGAGGCGCAGCTAAGAATATAACCGTTCGTTCGTTCTTTTCTTGGTAAAGACGAGAAAACTTTTCAACCAATGGCTTATGAATTTGTTCGATATTGTTATCTGAAAACACAGCTTCGGTCTCAAAGCCACTGACATTTAGGGAAACCTTCATATGAAAAGCCTTAATCTAAAATTTCGTTCTCCACGGTTTCTAACAAACCTTCGCAAGCGAGCTTCAACACGGTTTTGACCAGTGACTCATAGCGAGCTTGAGAAAAGGAGTCGAATGATGAAAATTTTAATTGGTTAATCGAATCAAGATAGATGCTGCCGTCGCTCTTTGAGAGCGTCGCTTGATTAGTGATGAAGTCGTAAATGACATCATCACTAAACGAAATTGGCTCTTGTTGCTGAGCGACAAAACCGTGCATTTGGTCAAACAAGTTAATATCTGCGTAACTCTCTAGTGAGATCTTACCCATCGCAAACATCAGCTTTGATACCACATCAATCTCGACTAAAGGACCATCCTCTTTGAGTAGAGGGGTCACGGCATACTCAATCACCAAAGGATCTTGAACAAATACCCTTGGTAACAAATGCTTTAACTTAACGCTAATCAGCTTATGAGATGCTTGGATAAAACAAGTGGCGGTTTCGCACTCTTCTAAGGCATCTAATAATTCGTCTTGCACCGTAATAACATGTTCCTTATTGGTCGTGGCAGCAGTGTAGCTGCCACGAAATCATCGATTACGCCGTTAGGCTAACGCCGTAGAACTCAAGCAGTGCTTTCTCTGCCAGTTCGTTCCAAACGTAGTTGTTATCTTTCAAAATTCGGTCTAGTTCGCCGAAGAACGGGTCTTGCTCTGCTAGCTTATGGAACTCATCAATTGCCGTCAGTGGCAGGTCAATATGCGGGTAGATTAGCTTTTTACCACTCGGAATATCCAGTTGATTTAGGATAGTGTGAGGTGCCGCCTCTAAGCCACCAACGTGAGTTAGCATAAATGATGGGTTGATCTTACCCGCTTCCGAAAGTTCAATGGATTCAACCATATCCCCTGTTGAACCGCCAGAGGTTCCTACAATATGCGTAGATTCATAATGCACATTGTAAAAGTTGAACGGTACTTTAAATTGCTTATCTGTTGGACCAGCAAAGAAGTTCAGGCAGCCATCGTTACCTAATAGCTCATCAGCTTGCTCAAGCACCTGTGCAACCGCTGCATACACCATGACATCGTCATAGCCATTGCCGTCATTCAGTTCTTTTAAGTACGTAACAGGGTCATCAATTTTCGCTGTGTTTACGTAATGGAGTTCAATACCATTCTCGGCCGCTTTTGATACCGGGATAAGGCTTTCTGCGCGCGAGAGACGAGCTTCATCGATATCAGTCACCACAATACGGCTTGGCTTCACAGGGCCGTTAATCGCGTAATCAATCGCGCCAATACCCATAGGGCCAGCACATGCAAGTAGCGCTAACGCTCCGCCCTCTTTGATGCCCATTTGATGTTCATACACGTACGGGGTTGTGTGGTAGCTAGCGTGGAACGCACCGATGATGCAAGACATTGGCTCTGCAAGCGATGCGTTTGCATAGTAAGAACTCTTGTATGGCAGCACACAGTCTAAATCAATCGCTACTTTAGGGATGATTGAGTACGTCGCGTTACCACCGAATGTCTCGTAGCTGTAGCCTGCTGAGTAGCCTGTTGGCAAGCCCATTGCGGGCTGCAGTACAAATGGTTCGCCCGGCTTAAAACGGTCTTGTAAGTTAGCACCTACTTCTACAATCACACCTGCGTATTCATGGCCTGTCATTACAGGTACTTCAGCAATATTTTCAGGCACACGTTTGTGGTTACTGCCGAGGAGTGCTGCTTTGTAAGTCGATAGACAGATGCTGTTTGAAACGTTTTTAACCAGCAGTTCATCATCTGAAATCTTTGGTAGATCGAAGGTTCTTAGTTGAACGTCTTTCTCACCACAAATTACCGCTGCAGTTGTTTGAACCATGATTTTATCTCCGAAAAGTGGGGCCAATACCTGACCCCAGAATATTAATTAAGCTTGCTGACCGATGGTGTCCATTAGGTTGTCTAATGCTGGGTCATGTAGGAAGTTCTTGATGGTCACCACAGGCAGGCCTGTTGCTTTGATTGCTCGACTCTCTAGACTCTCGTGGGTCACCACCACGTCCGCGTTGCTCGGCACTTTTTCGATTGCGAAGTTCTTCACTTCAACGTTAAAGCCGGCTTTTTCGAGTTTGCGCTTAAAGGTTGATGCCCCCATTGCGCTTGAGCCCATCCCTGCATCACATGCAAAGGCGACAAATTTAATGTCTTTCGCTTCTGCTTTTACCGCTGCTTGTGCTGGCGATTTTGCTGCTGCACCTTCAGCTTTCATATCTTTCATGTCTGTGATTGATTGCTCAAACTCTTCTTCAGACTCCTCTTTCTTGCTTACTTTGAGGATTGCGCTTGCGACTAAGAAAGAAACAATCGTTGCTGTTGTTACACCGGCGATGGTCGCGAAGAAGCTGCCTTTTGGTGTTAGAGCTAGGTAAGAGAAGATTGAACCTGGACTTGGACCTGCAACCAGACCAGCATCAAGTAGATTGAACGTTGTGATGCCTGTTGCCGCACCTGCAATCATCGCTAAAATCATGATTGGCTTCATTAGCACGTATGGGAAGTACAGCTCATGAATACCACCGAAGAAGTGGATGATGATTGCACTTGGTGCTGATTTCTTACTTAGACCTTGACCAAACTTAGCGTAAGCCAGAAGCATACCTAAACCAGGGCCAGGGTTAGACGCCACCATAAAGAAGATAGATTTGCCTGTTTCAGCTGCTGCTTGTAGGCCTAGTGGGTAGTAAATACCTTGGTCGATAGCGTTGTTCAGGAACAAGACTTTTGCTGGTTCATTAATAATTGCAAGTAACGGTAGGAAGCCAGTCGCTACAAGCGCTTCGATGCCCGATTTAACGAATAGGTTCGCTGCAGTTACAGCTGGACCAACAATCGCGTAAGCAAATAGACACATCAACATGCCGAAGATACCTAGCGAGAAGTTGTTTACCACCATCTCGAAACCAGAAGGGATCTTGTCTTGTAGGCGTTTATCGATTTGAACAATCACCCAGCCACTTAGTGGACCCATGATCATTGCACCAACAAACATTGGAATCTCGGCGCCGGCAATAACACCCATAGTACCGATAGCACCAGCTACAGCACCACGCTTGTCACCAACAATCTGACCACCGGTATAACCAATCAATAATGGTAATAAATAGGTAATCATCGGACCAACAAGCTCACCGAAATACTCATTCGGCATCCAACCTGTTGGGATAAATAATGCGGTAATGAAGCCCCAAGCAATGAAGGCTCCGATATTTGGCAATACCATGGCAGTCAGATGACCACCAAAAGCTTGCACTTTGGCTCTTATATTTGTAGACACGTTATATTCCTTATTTTCAAAGGTTATTATTAGTAACTTTTAATAATTTCAAGCACTTCTGCTTTTGAAGAAGAAGCAGCCAGTTTGGCAATGTTTTCTTCATCAACCAGCATTTCGCTAAGCGCTTGAATAACCTCAATGTGTGTATCTGAATCCTTTGCAGCTAATGTTAATAAGACATTGGCAGGCCCCATATCAGACCCAAAATCCACCGGGTTAGAAAAGACATGAATACCAAGTCCAGTCTTTAGTACACCTGCTTCTGGGCGGGCATGAGGCATAGCAATACCTGGACAAAGAACGTAATAAGGTCCATTATCATGCGTTGACTGAATGATCGCGTCTGCGTAGTTATCGGTAACGTAGCCCTTATCTTGTAGGTAACGAGTCGTTTCCTTAACTGCATCTTCCCACTTGTATTCAGAGTGGTTAATAACATCAATTAGGTCGTGGTCAATAAGGTCATAAAGCATAATATATCCCAGTTATTCTTTGTTCGTTTTTGTTGGGATTATTATCAATGGAAGTAGAAGAATAGAGAAATGGCAACAAAGTGAGATCCAGGTCACTTAAATATCAGAGTCAAACGATTAGTTATTCTCTACCTCTCATATTTATCATGAAATTTAATTACAATTTTATTATTAACAACAAGTCAATAGTTTAAATTTGATAGCAAGCCCAATTATAGGATTTAAATAAGATTACACAAACGTGATAAAGATCTATTTATACATATTGACCAAGTATTAATTGTGATGATTGTTACATTTAATTTGGGCGTTTGGGTAATGTTAAGCGCTAAGATCAGTGACCAAGATCCCGTATGAAATACAAACACCACCACTTTGTAAGTGAGTAACACCTCGTTCACGCACCTATTCAGATCTGCCTCATATTGGATAATTTGGTTATCATTGGTTCAGATACGGAAAAGCCCAAAGTTATTAGCTTTGGGCTTTTCTTCTAGCGACTGTGGTTGATTACAACCGAGTGATACGACAACCGAGTCTTACAGCGTCATATGCAGAATTGGAAATGGTTTTCCCATATCATCAAGTGGTGAGCGTGATTCTACTTTAAACCCCATGTGCTGATAGAAACCTACCGCTTGTGGGTTTTGCTCATTAACGTCAACTTTGGTGGCTGCTAACTGCTCAATCGCATGTTGCAACAGCACCGTACCTACGCCTTGCCCTCGAACTTCATTCAAAACGAAAAGCATCTCGACTTTTGCATCATGGACACCCACGAAGCCAACTATCGAACCACTTTCATTTTTAACGCATTTCAAAGAAACCGCAGGGAACGCATGTTCCATGATGATAGGTTTAAAAAACTCAATATCTTCTTCTGTAATAAAGTCATGAGTTGCTCGGACCGAATTCTCCCAAACCTTAAGCATTTCTGCATAATCTTCAGGAAGCACATTTTCTATAGTCATAAATTTCTCTAGATTAAATTGAATATAAACATGTGCAGCCGCGAGCCAGTAGTCTATCAATGGTTAGGAAAACAAAACAACCGCCTTCTCTATACCATTTACTCGCTTCGCTAGCCCTATTAATCGGGCATTACCACAATACCCATGGTTTCAAGCAGTTGCTCTTGCTGCCAAGCAACGATTTTAATCCCCGATGTGTCTACCTTGCGAGGATCTAACCCTTCTAATTCAGCATGGCATAAATTAGCACCTTGCATACTAAATTGCCCCCATACATCTTCCGAGAACACGCCTCGGCTAAGATCGGACTCTTTTAGTGACGCTCCGCCAAGGTAAGTACCTATCCAGCGGTTTTCAAATAACTCACACTTCTCTAAACAAGCTTGCTCCAAGTTGGCGTATGACAGGTTACAGCCCGTAATATACGCGGAGCAAAAATACATTCTATTGCTTACCTGGTTGGCAAAGTTAGCACGAGTAAAGTTCGCCCCTTTCAGGTCACAATCACGTAACTCAATACCGTAGCAATTCGCATTACTAAAATTCGCCATCGCCAACTGGCAATTCTGGAAGCTTGCATCTCGTAAGTCGGCAACATCAAAGTGGCATCCCTCAATATCGCCTTGTTCAATAAACTTACAGTTAATAAACGTTGCGTCACGTAAGTTCGAACGTCTGAAATCACAACGGATAAACGTACAGGCTGTAAATGTAAGCTCTGATAAGTCTTGCTGAGCAAAATTGTGGTGATGATAAGTGCTGTTATTGGTGTCCATTTAGCCCCCTAAAGAAATTAAGCTAAGACTACCATTGCGATCTTAAGAAAACACCAAATTAAAAACGAACAAAAACAGCAACTTAAAACACCAAAATTTAGCCATTTTAAGGCACCAAACAGGCCCTTTAAGGTTGTTATTTTCGATTTATAGGATGTGCTTATCTTGAAAAAAGTTTTGTCGCTTAGAAGTGCCAATAAGAGAAAAAGTTACTTTGACGAAACGAGTCAATTATTGACCGCGTCCTAACGCGCTAGACTGGACGGTTGGTATGTTGCTCGTTACACTATTCCTCATTCTCAGCATAAAGAGTAAGAACAATGAAAGACATGCGACAAGCTATGCTCGATGCAGGATTTAGCCTTATTAATGAACACGGGTTTGCTGGTGTTGGCCTGATGAAGATCATCAACCAAGCGGAAGGCACGAAGGGTTCTTTTTACCACTACTTTAAATCCAAAGAGCACTTTGGTGAGATCCTTCTTACTAACTACTTTGATGAGCATCTCGCTAAGCTGGATGACTTTTTAAGTGATGAATCGCTTTCTCGTCGTGACCGCGTTAAAGCCTATTTCGAGTTTTGGTGTGCGTCGAAACTGACTGAAGACTTCAATATCCAATGTCTTGTCGTAAAACTGGCGGGAGAAGTATCTGGGTCTGCAAACCCGTTGCAATCGACCATGGCAGAAGGCGCAGAAAAGATAATCCTGCGTATGGCAAAGCTGTTTGAAGAAGGCAATGAGGCCGGTGATTTCACTATCGCAGAGCCCGAATCGCTATCTCGAACGCTTTATGGTTTATGGCTTGGCTCAACGCTCATGGCCGCCATGCAGCGTAACCGTTCGATTCTAAACAATGCCATGGATGAGACCATTCTTGCCATGATCTCGGCACAAGAATCGGCTGACTAAATACCCCCGTAACCAGAAGCCAAATACCAAATACCAAATACCAAATACCAAAAGGCTCGCACAATTTAGCGAGCCTTCTATCTAACTTAAATCTTGATTGAATCCATTCACGCCTACTCCATTACCCCAGACGAGACGCAATATTATTGGCTTTGAATAAGTCCTTAATAACAGGGTCGATATGCTTGAAGAAGCTCAGCCAACCTTCACAGAGATAATTTAACCCCGCCTCACCATCTCGGCTTGTGATGATACGGTTTTTGGGGCATTCGCCATGACATGCAAATTTAAACTCACAGGCTTGGCATTGTTTCGGCAGAGACTTCTGTTTGGCGAACCCAAAACTCTGCTGCTTTGGCGAAAAGGCTAAAGTTGAAAGTGCTTGTTCCTGAATATTACCTAACTGAAATTCAGGAAAGACATAATGATCACATGAGTACACATCGCCATTGGGCTCAACCGCTAACCCTTTGCCGCAGATCTCACTCAAGGTACACATAGTGCTTTCTCTGCCCATCCATACGCCGACAAAATTTTCAAAGTACGGCACTAATACCCGACCAAAATCGTGTTCAAACCACTCATCAAAAACGGTAGTGAGGAATTGTCCCCATTGTGCAGAATCGACACTCCAAGCCTCAACCTCACCTGATACGGGAATGATCGCTTGTTGGTTGCTCAACCATTTATTGTTGGTGTGAGCTTCGCACTTATCGACCACAGGTATAAACTGCAATTGCTTCGAACCCACTTCATCGCGTAGAAAGCGATAGACCTCTAATGGATACTTACCTGTCACATCATTCACGCAGCTTAAGGTCGCGAACTCGACGTTATGCTGTTTCAAGTAGCGAATGCCACGCATTGTTTGAGAAAAAGTGCCTTTGCCTGCACGGTTAGTTCGGTAGTGATTATGTAGGTGCTCTGGTCCATCAATACTCACGCCAATGATAAAGTCATTGTTCTTGAAGAACTCGCACCACGCATCATTCAATAACGTGCCGTTGGTTTGAAGGTCATTGCTGATCTTGCTGTAGCTAGGACAATATTTTTTCTGCAGCTCGACGACCTTTTTAAAGTACTCAAGCCCCAACAAGGTCGGCTCTCCACCATGCCAAGAAAAGATGATTTCAGGCGTATTCTGCCCTTCTATATATTGCTTGATATAACGCTCTAACAGGACTTCATCCATCGTATATTGAGAGCCTTTTGGATATTCAAGCAGCTGTTGTTTTTCTAAGTAATAACAGTAGGTGCAACTGATATTACACACCGCCCCAATCGGTTTTGCTAACGCTTGAAGCTTGCTGTGTGCTTTACCATTGAACTGCGGAACTGAACTCAAATTTGATAGCGATAATGTCGTCATGAAGAGTGCCTCGATGTAAAAGTTATTGTATTAGCCAAAACAATTCGTAATTCCTTTACACGGTGTTCATCGGCCAACCAAGCTTGATGGCATTAGGTTGGCCGAGTGGTTTTTCCTCTATTTCACGTTTTCAAACGGGTTCCACGCTTCGTCAACCGGGACGATATTTTGCGCTTTTTCGTATTCTTGATATTCAGCGACCATTTCAAGGAACAGATCTGGCATTTCATTTCTCAAGTCATGTTGCTCAGCTGGATCTTTCTTGGTGTTGTATAAGTGCCACTCACTGTCACCGCCCATTCCCGTAGAAATTCGGATGATCTTATGATCACCTTTAAGCAGAATTCCGCTATCAAACAATTCAAATGGAATCGCATTGTTGGCACTGTGCACGTCTGCCGTTTCCCCTTTGAAGTAAGGCAACAAGCTCACACCACTCATCGGCGCTACTTCTCGACCTTGATATTCCGTTCCTGGATGCTCTACCTCTGCAATCTCAAGAATCGTGGCTGCAATGTCTTTCACTTGTGATAAGTCATCTGTTTGAGTTCCCGGCTGTAACGCATCTTCACCTTCTAGAAGCGCTTTGGCTGGCTTAACGATAAACGGCACACGGATACCGCCCTCTGCTGTGTAAGCTTTGTACCAAGATAGGCCACCGGTTGAAGCGCTTGCCCACTCAGGGCCAAGTGACACACTGGAGTTCGCCTTGCCCAAGTTTTCAGTCGAATTATCAAAATGATGAGCAGTCCACGTTCGGATCAAATCACTGATATTTTCACCGGTAATATCCGCCGCTTCTGGGCCGTTATCCGCTAGGTACATGATGTAAGTATTATCGTATTCCCCGATTTCTTTCAGGTAATCAACTATCTGACCGACTTGTTGGTCCTGCATTTCCATCATGCCCATCGCGACAGCCATTTTCTTTCCGTACCACTTTTGTTCTTTCTCAGAGAGCGAGTCCCAAGGTCGGCTTAATGCGTTACGATCTGAAATATCGGCGTCTTTTGGAATCACACCCATCTCTTTCATGCGTTGGAAACGATCTTCTCGAACCGAGTCCCAACCATGTTCAACGTAGTAATCGACTTTATCTTGATAGGCAGACTCAGGCGCTTGCAGTGGTAGATGAATACCGGTGAATGGGACGTAGGCAAAGAAAGGCTTGCCGTCGTCTTTCTTGCTGTCGATCATCTTGATGATCTCGTTGGTGTAAACTTGGTCTGAGTACTCGCCTTTGTAATTATCCTCAACCACTTCACCGTAGCGGTAAGTTGGCTCAACTTCAACACCGGGAATATCGCCTTTTTGCAGCGCATCCGCTGTCGCAGCGTTTTTGGCTCGGAACATCATATCTCGGTTAAAGTGATTCGAACCGCCCGCTAAAATACCATAACTCTCACCAAAACCTCGATCATCAGGTAGGAAGCCATCCTCGTGCCCCAAATGCCATTTACCAGAGAGGTAAGTGTTATAGCCGCTCTCTTCAAGCAACGTGGCGACCGTAACACCTTTCTTGGTGAGGTAACCTTCATAACCCTGCTTACCGATAGCGCCCGGATAGACGGCATAATCAAAGGTGCCTAGCCCAACCTCGTGACTGTTTGCTCCGGTTAGCATCATAGAGCGCGTTACCGATGAGGTTGGTGACGCGTGAAAGTTAGTAAACTTAACCCCCTCTTCAGCCAGCGCCATTAGGTTTGGGGTATCCGCTTCTGAGCCATAAGGCTGTGTATCGGCAAAGCCCACATCATCGCCAACAATAACAACAATATTCGGTTTTTCTGATTCAGCCGCAAGAGCAGCACTGCTTGCCGCAGCCATTGCAGTGAAGACTAAAGATTTCTTGAATGTCTGCATAAGACGTTCTCCAATTTCTGTGATTAACTTGTTTCAGTAATTAACTTTTCTGCGAGTAACTATTTCTGTGAGTAACCTGAGTTAAGATTTGAATTAATGCGCGGCTTGCGACATCCAATGTAATAAGTCGAGCGCGGAGTCATACTCTTGAGCTGCTGCCATGCCTATCCAGGTGACAGCTTCCGCTTGGCTGGCTTGAACGCCACTTCCAGAGATATACATCAACCCAAGCTGTGTTTGAGCTTCAGGGCTACCGTTGTTGGCTGCGGTGACGAACCACTCCGCGGCTTTTTCATCATTCTGTTCTGCGCCCTCTCCGCTCAGATATAAGTAAGCGACAGAGAGCTGGGCATCCAATTGCCCTTGGTAAGCCTCATCCAACAATTGCACGACATCTTGATGCTGCTGCGATTGGTCCATGGTGGCTGCGTTCTTAGAGCTTTCGCTTCCAACGCTTGCTTTGGCAAAAAACAGAGCAGCCAAAACACCAGTCAGAATCACGGTAGTTAAACGTTTATTGATCATTTATTTCCTCCTCGGGAATAAAGGTCTCGACGTCCCTGTTGAATGAGTTAGGTGAAAAGTAGGAATGGCGCGATGATGCACAAGCTTGATAGCAATACGTTTTCAATTTTCATAATTGGCTCTCGAGTAATTGTTGTGAGTGAATCAAGGACTGAACTAAATGGTCATAAGATTCAGTCGATTAAGACAGAGACTTAAATCGCTTTTTCAATGATGGTTTCAATCGTCTGTTTCGAGATTGGGTAGAACTGAAAGCAGATGTCTTTTTCAATCGCTTCTGCAATGTTGCTCTTCTCTTGCTCATCAAACTCCCAGCTGCTGAAACGCTTCATCGCACCGACACTGGTTTGGAAGTTGTTTAAGAAATCCAACACTCTCTGGTAAACCATCTCATCGGTTCCCGTAGTGTCGACCGAGAAAGCTTGAGCTAACTTCGCCGCATTTGGCATATAAAATTCCGGTAGCGCTTCAATCAAAACCGGCATCAGTACCGTGTTGGCATCGCCATGTGGAATGTGGCTAATCGCACCAAAGGCGTGAGCACAGTTATGAATTGGAATGCCGCCCAAAGACGAATAGAAAGCAGAGATCGCCATGGTGCTAGCTTGAAGAAGATTGCCGCGTGCTGTTAGGTTTTCTGGCTCTTTCAATGCCAAGGGTAAGTTTTCAACAATCAGTTTTGCAGCCTGAATGCCGTAAGCGTCGGTGAATGCATTACTCATTGGCGAGACAATCGCTTCAACAGCGTGTGTTAGTGCATCCATCGCGGTAGAACGAGTCAGGTGAGCTGGCAGCTTAGTGGTCACCGTTGGATCAAGAATCGCGATATCGGCTTCCAATCCCGATGCAACTAGGCTTGCCTTAATGTTTTCATGTTCGTTGTAAAAAACAGCAATAGGAGAAGCTTCTGCACCCGTACCAGCCGTTGTCGGAACAGCAATGTGGGGCACTCGAATATCTTCATTGTTTGGCCACACATCCATATGACCACCACCTGCAATTACGGTGCGAATGTCATCTATCTGCTTATGAAATGCGTATTTCACACCTTTAGAAGCATCAATTACGCTGCCGCCGCCAACAGACAAGATCGCATCAGCATTGACGCTGTTTGCAAACTCAATGGCCGCGTTGATGTTGTCGCAAGTCGCGTCTGGCGCGATATCGGTGTAAACGCCAACAAGCTGAACCGCTTGTTGGTTCGCTTCCTGATTCCCATTCTGGTTTACAAACAACGCCGAGAACTGCTCAACAAAGCCAAGAGACTCCAAACCTTTATCAGAAAAGAGCACGACTCTTTGCGCACCTAAGCGACCAAACAAAGAAGGGATATTTTCAATACCGTTCTCTTGAGCATGAACAATGGTTTTAAGTTGAAAGTTAAAATTATTGGTTGTCATGGTGTTTACCTCATTTCTAGTTGATGACTAAATAACAACCAAAACAAACCGGTCGGTCTAGAGCGTAAATGTCAAAGATATGTCAATTAAGATCTTTATGGATCATTGCCCCAAAACGAAAAAAGCCCGCAAATGCGGGCTGTAATCATAAGTAAGCTATTGATCATTAAAGAAGTGTCATTGACTCACCCTGAGCAACTCACAAACGGTTAACGATTAACGAAGGTGAGCTGGGACCTTACTCTTATCTCTAGTGAGGTAGTAGTACAGATAAACCAAAGAATAAACGGTCACAAATCCATCGAGCGCAAACACGCCGCTCCAGCCATAGAACCACTCATAATCGTTGATACACACGTTGTATAAGAAGATGCCAACAAACATCGACTTCTCAAATGCGCTGTAAATCATGGTTGAGGTACGCAGCGATTTGTACTTCGCCGAGAACATCAACAACACACCAATACAGCCAACCACCACACCCCAGTGTTGATAAGTACCGAGCAAATACTCTTTGTTTTCCATCATGGTATCGTTGTACGAGAACAGCGTCTGCATACTCCAATCAGGCGCTAGGAAAGTGGAAAAAGCCGTCGCCGTTAAGAAACCTGTAATCATCAAATACGATTTGATCGTACGTTCAAAAAAACGTTCCAACATAAAAGTAACCTCTTAAAATAATTTCGTGAAAATAACTTTTTGAAAAATAAACAGTGTCATACCAACAGTGATTTACTGGCCAAGCATGCCCATCACTGCTGTTTTTAATTCGTTGTCTTCTTTTGAAAACAGATGCTTAACTCGATGATCTAAACCCGTTTCCAAGACTGTTTTGGCGTGGGAGAAAGTCAGGAAACCTTCTTTACCGTGATAGTTGCCTTGACCTGATTCACCAATGCCACCAAACGGCGCGTCATCAACCGCTAAATGAAAAACACAGTCATTAATACACATACCACCGGAGTGAACTTGATGCTTAACCTGAGCCTGTAAACTCAAATCAAAGCTCATCAGGTAGAGTGCTAACGGCCTTGGTTTGCTATTGATGACTTGGAACGCCTCTTCGACATTGCGATACGTAATCAAAGGTAATAATGGGCCGAAAATTTCTTCGTTCATCACTTTGGATGACAGGCTTGGTTCAACGATCAAATGTGTCACCAATCGATGAGTATCTAGGTCCATCGCTTCGTCATGGCAAGCAACGATTCGTGTCCCAGCTTGCTGCTCTTCATTCAACAGACCAACAATACGCTCACATTGGCGAGGGTTAATGAGCGAGGTTAAACCCTCAGAGTAGATCCCTTCATCAAACAGCTGTTGGTATTGTTTTTTGTACTCCAGAATGAAGGCTTCGAGCTTATCTTCAGGGAGTAGCACGTAATCTGGAGCGACACATACTTGGCCGTTGTTTGAGCTTTTACCATAAATAATTCGCTCTACCGCAATATCGATCGGCATGTCTTCTGCCACGATAACCGGCGACTTTCCACCCAGCTCTAGCGTGACTGGGGTTAGCGTATCAGCCGCTGACTTCATCACTTGGCGACCCACTTGGGTTGACCCTGTAAACAGAAGATGATCAAACGGCAACGCCGAAAATGCGGCTGCGATTTCTACCTCACCTTCAACCAAGCACACCTCATCGGCATGGAAAACTTCCGCCAATAGCGATCTTAATACTTGGTTCGTCGCTGGGGTAAATTCACTCATCTTGATCATGGCACGATTGCCCGCTGCCAACGCCGAAATAAGCGGGCCGACGGATAACATGATCGGGAAATTCCACGGAGCAATAATCCCGACGACGCCTTTGGGTTGATAAACCACTTCAACACGAGAGGTTGAAAGCAAAGGGCCGGAATGACGAATCGAAGATGTCGACCAATGAGGTAAACACTCAATGCTGTGATCAATATTTCCGATGCAAGGCAATATGTCGGCCATCAAAGTGTCTTGTCGACTGCGGTGACCATAGTCCTCACTCACGGCTGAACACAAACGATCTGTGTAATCGATAAGCGCAGATTTAAGTGCAAGCAACTGCTCAATTCTCACCGATACCGCTGGCATCGGGTTCTGTGCAAAAGCTCCCTGCATGTTGTTCAACGTCATGGTCATTTGTGTTGGCGTCAATTCGTATTTCATACATCACCTCGTGGTTAAGATGAGCACACAATAATACAAAGCAGACCGGTCGGTCTATACTTTTATTGTCAGAGAATCGTCAATGCATTTTTGAATACAAATAAATAGGGTGGTTACAACGTAGGTTAAAACCCAGGGCGATTTAAAATAGGAGGGGGTAACGAACAGGCGGTATAACGAGAAATCTCACATGGTGAGATCAAAAATGGCCGCTTAATGCGACCATTTAATAACTCTTTAAGTTTTTGTTTTAAATAGACAATTTAAAACTAACGTTAGCTTTTGGCTACGTTTGCAATGCCTTCAAGCTGAAGCACTGGAGCAGCGTCGATGTCTTCTGCGTTCATCATTGCTGATACACGCTGCATCGAAGAAAGCAGTAAGCTTTGCTCCCACGTCTCTAGATTTTGGAATTTTTTAACGAAGTTATCTTGCAGCGGCGGTGGCGCATTGTTTAGCAACTCTTGACCTTTTTCAGTCAGGTTCGCGTGTACTTTACGGCGGTCCGATGAACTGCGTACTCGTTGTACATAGCCATTTAACTCAAGACGGTCGATGATCGTCGTCGTCGTTGCTTGGCTTACATTGGTCTGATTAGACAATTCTTTGATTGTCACATTACCCATTTCTTGGATTGCTCTCATTAAGATTAATTGAGGGCCAGTCAAACCATACTCTTTACTCAGCTTCTTCGAGTGTAAATCGATAGCGCGAATAATTTGGCGAATAGCGACCAGGATTTCGTCATGTTTGTCCAAGATGCAGACCTTTGTACTAATATACTGTGAATGGTTTTACAGCGTCGAAGCGATGAAATGTCTCGAGTGATTACGTCACGCATGCTCGAATTACACTGTAAATTGATAAATTACTTCATTGATTTTTCCGCATTGTACTGATGTTCATACTATTCTCAATCTTTTCTATACCACTAAACTTGCGTGGTACGGCACTTTTGCTTAATGAAGGGGGAATGAAAGCTTCAATGAAGACAAAAATAATGAACCAGAGAATACAAACTCAAAGAATAATATATTTTAATAATCATAGAGGTAGAGAGATTTAATCCTCTCCACCCAATAAAAAACCAGCCTCAATAGCTAAGCTGAAAAACGAAATTTTACGCAGCGGTATTCATCTGAAAGTTACCCGTTAGCGCGTTGTAAAACTCGCTGTTATCCAAAATCCCAACCAATTGATTGTTTTCAACCAACAGAATTGGGTGGTTACTGATCTGTTTAAGCTTAATCGCATCACGCATACCAATCTCCGGGCTTGTCACTACCACACTAGACGCGTTAATCGCAGTTAGGTCGTCAGACTCGCTCCACTCAACAAGCGCCAAGGTAGATTCACCTTTCACCGATAAAGCACCTTCACTCTGTTCAATCCAGAGATCTTTAGAATCGCAGATCTTCCAGCTTTCATTCTCTTGCGTCAGTGAATCAAGAGGCTGCATTAAAGAGCGACCTTTTAGCACATTCAATGGATTAGTGTGAGCAACGAAGTCTTTTACGTATTCGGTTTTTGGCGTCAACACGATCTCTTCAGGCTTACCGTGTTGAATCAGTTTGCCTGACTCCATGATCGCAATGTTATTGCCAATCTTCAGTGCTTCATCTAGGTCGTGACTCACGAACAGAATCGTTTTGTTGAGTTTGTTTTGCAGCGTGATCAGTTCATCTTGCAGCTGAGCACGAATCAGTGGATCAAGCGCCGAAAACGGTTCATCCATCAACAGAATGTCGGTGTCCATTGCAAACGCACGCGCCAAACCAACACGTTGCTGCATGCCGCCAGAAAGCTCATGTGGAAATTTGGTTTCCCATTCCGCTAGGCCGACCATTTCAAGTTGTTCACGCGCTTTAGCACGACGAACATCTTTGGCTACGCCTTGCATTTCTAGACCAAACGCCACGTTATCTAACACGTTTAACCAAGGCATTAGGGCAAATTTTTGGAACACCATAGAAACGCGGTGAGTACGAAGATGACGCAAGGTCGCTTCGTCGCACTGTTCACCTAAATCAACCTGCTTGTCTCCATCTTTGATCGCCAATGAACCACGGCTGATCTCATTCAAGCCGTTAACTGCACGAAGCAAAGATGATTTACCAGAACCAGACAAACCCATCAACACACAGATCTCGCCCTCTTCCACCGTCAGCGACACGTTATCTACGCCGACAACTTGACCAGTTTCATCAATGATCTCTTGGCGAGTTTTACCTTGGTCGAGTAGCTCAAGCGCTTGTTTCGATTTATTACCAAACACAACATCGAGATTCTTAATGGTAATCGCGTCCATTGTCTTTTTTCCCTGAGAGTTAGACATGATTAAGCTTCCTTCTGGTTTGGTGTTTTGCACAAGCGATCAAGAATGATAGCGACTAATACAATCGCCAACCCGGCTTCAAAACCTTGTGAGATGTTCACTGTGTTCAATGCACGAACAACAGGTTTACCAAGTCCGTCAGCACCGACAAGTGCGGCGATAACCACCATCGAAAGCGACAACATAATACATTGGGTTACACCCGCCATGATGCTTGGTAGAGCGGCTGGTAGTTCTACTTTCAATAGTAACTTCATGCGACTCGCACCAAAGGCTTTACCCGCTTCAATCAACTCTTCAGGGACTTTCGTTACCCCTAAGTAGGTTAAACGAATCGGTGCAGCTATCGCGAAAATAATGGTCGAGATCAAGCCAGGAACAATACCCAAGCCGAATAGAACCAGAGTTGGAATCAGATAAACGAAAGTTGGGACTGTCTGCATCAAATCAAGGATTGGACGCAAAACTGTATAAAGCCAAGGACGGTGAGCAGCCATGATGCCAACCGGTACGCCAATTAATACGGAAATCGTTGTCGCCGCAAAGACGAGAACAAAGGTTTCCAGCATTTCTTGCCAATAGCCAAGGTTAAGAATAGTCAGCAGTGCTGCGACCACAAAGATCACCAGCGAAGGTTTACGGTGTAAGTACCATGCAATCGCAGCAGTCATCACGATTGGCAGTGCAGGCGGCATCCACTTAAATACATCGACTAAAAACATAATGACGGTTTCTAAAAAGATAGAAATAGCATCAAAAAAGCCTGCTGCATTGATTGTTAGCCAATCAACACCCGCTTCCATCCATTGTCCGACAGGGATTTTGTTTTCCGTAATAAAATTCACAATATTGCCTTTTATTATGGGTGGGCTACTTCAAACCAATCGATAAATTGGCAAGCCCACCTTTATTATTTATGTAGCTGTTGAGATAGGTAGAACTAAGCTTTAACTTGTTTTAGGTATTCAGTAACCGCTTGAGTCGCTGATTCACCTTTATGCGTTTTTACGTTGTCTAACCAAGCTTCAACTTGTTGAGGGTTATTGTTCAACCATTGTTGAGCCGCTTTTTCTGGCTTCACTTTTTGGTTAAGAATCTCTTCCATCAACTGGTTTTCCATCTCTAGTGTGAACTCTAGGTTTTGCAGAAGTTGACCGACGTTTGCACATTCAGACAGGTAGTTTGAACGAACATTGGTGTAAACATTCGCGCCGCCGTAGTTAGGGCCGAAGAAGTCGTCACCACCTGATAGGTATTCCATCTCAACATTGCTGTTCATTGGGTGCGGCGCCCAACCTAGATAAACGATCCACTGGCTACGACGAGCAGCGCGAGATACTTGCGACACCATGCCCGCTTCGCTTGATTCCACTAGGCTGAAATCTTTCAAGCCAAACGCGTCTGAATCAATCATTGATTGTATTAGGCGGTTACCGTCGTTACCCGGCTCGATGCCATAGATGCGGTCTTTAAATTTGTCGGCATGTTTTGCTAGGTCGGCGAAGCTTTTTACACCTGAGTCGTACACGTATTTTGGTACGGCTAGCGTGTATTTTGCGCCTTCAAGGTTGGCACGAACGGTTTCAACCGTGCCCTCTTCACGGTACTTAGCAATATCGCCTTCCATGGTTGGCATCCAGTTGCCTAGGAATACGTCAATATCGCCGTTCGCCATTGAAGAGTATGTCACCGGTACTGAAAGTAGGTCGGTTTTGGTTTTGTAACCAAGGCCTTTTAATAGTTCAGAAGTAACGGCGGTTGTTGCGGTAATGTCAGTCCAGCCTACATCAGCGAAGCGAACGTTTTCACATTGCTGCGGTTCAATAGAAGCGTTAGCACCAAATGCAAATGAACTAATGGCTAGTGCTGTTAACGTTTTCGTGGTCATGTTCTGAATATTTAGAGTCGTCATAATGGTTCCTTTTTATCTTTCCTTTTTCTGCTCGATATCAACACCGATAGAGAGCAGTTCTTCTGACTTTTGACTAATTTTTGTTGTTACTTTTTGCTTTTTCTATTTTTGAACTACTTTCTATTTTTGAACTAATAACAGAGGCTTACGCTTCTCTTACTGGTTTATTTATTCTTTGCTTCTCTTGCCACTCAGGTGCAATCCACACTGGAACGTCCTGCGCTTTGAGCATTGGCTTACCCAAAATCAAATCGGAAGCACGCTCGGCAACCATAATGGTCGGGGCGTTCAAATTGCCGTTTGGAATGGTTGGGAAAACCGATGAGTCGACAACGCGTAAATTATCGACACCGCGAACGCGACACTCTTCATCAAGCACTGCCATTGGATCATCATCTGAACCCATTTTGCAGCCACATGAAGGGTGATAAGCACTTTCAACGTTCTGCTTAACCCATTCATCAATTGCTTCATCGGAAGTAATATTTAGACCCGGCTGAATCTCTTTTCCTCGATACACATCCATCGCAGGTTGAGACAAAATCTCACGCGTCAGACGAATACAATCGCGCCAATCTTGGCGATCTTGTTCAGTCGAGATGTAGTTGAAAATGATCTCTGGCTTGGCATGCGGATCAGCAGAAGTGATCGCAACCGTACCGCGACTCTCTGGCTTATTAGGCCCAACGTGTACTTGGAAACCGTGACCATCAAAGGCCGCTTGTCCGTCGTAACGCATCGCTGCTGGTAGGAAGTGATATTGAATGTTTGGCCACTTCAATCCTTTGCGAGAACGAATAAACGCGCACGATTCAAAGTGGTTAGTGGCACCAAGGCCTTTACGAGTCAAAATCCATTCTGCACCAATCATGCCTTTGCTGACTAAACCAAGCTTGCTGTTGAGCGTGATGGGTTCGTTGCAGTGATATTGGAAGTACACTTCTAGGTGATCTTGAAGGTTTTCACCTACGCCATTCAGCTCGTGTTTAAGCTCAATGCCGGCCTTTTCAAGCACGGCTTTCGGGCCGATACCAGAAAGCTGCAGCAGTTGAACAGAACCGATAGAACCCGCAGAAGAGATCACTTCTTTGTTCGCTACAGCCACTTGAGTATTGCCTGACTTTTCAAACTCGACACCAACGGCTTTCAGCCTTGATTGGCCTTTTGTGTCTTGTGCGTCTTGTGCTTCAAGTAAGAAACGACGCGCCACGATACCTTTCTTCAAGGTTAGGTTTGAACGCTTCAATGCTCGACGTAGATAAGCGTTAGAGGTTGAGGCTCTAACACCTTTGTCTACCGTCATATGCATAGTGCCGAAGCCTTCTTGCTGGTAGCCGTTGTAGTCTTGTGTTTCTGGGTAACCGGCGTCTTTACCTGCATCGATGAACGCTTGGTAAAGCGGGTTGAGCTCCATATCGTTACCATTACAAGTGCCGACAGGGCCATTGTCTCCACGGTATTCATCACCACCTTTGTTCCATGATTCAGCGCGGCGGAAGTAAGGCAAGCATGCTTGATAGTTCCAACCCGCTGCACCCTCTTCTTCCCATTGGTCAAAATCACACGCGTGGCCACGAACATAAACCATGCCGTTGATCGATGAGCTGCCGCCTAACACTTTGCCACGTGGGCAGTGCAGTTCACGTCCATCAAGGCCCGGTTCTTTCTCTGTTTCAAATTGCCAAGCGTACTTTTCAGTATTCATTGGGTAAGAAAGCGCGGTTGGCATTTGGATAAAAATACTCTTATCCGTGCCACCAGCTTCCAGTAATAAAACGCTATGTTCACCGCTTTCCGTTAGCCTATCCGCTAACACACAGCCGGCCGAACCCGCGCCGACGATAATATAATCGTAGCGTTGTTCCATGTTTTGATTTCCCTGAGATGAGTCAGTAGGGCTAGCTCTGTTAAGCTAACCCATAAAATTGAGTGTTACGCGTTAGGCATAAGGGCTGGCGTAGTCGCCAAGTTCAATAAGAATGCTCTTAGTCTGCGTATAGTGAAGTAGAGTTTCTGGTCCATTTTCACGGCCAATACCCGAAAGCTTGTAACCCCCAACTGGCATTTCTGCTGGTGAGTCACCCCACGTATTAACCCAACAAATACCCGCCTGCATTTGGTGAATAACACGGTGCGCACGAGAAAGGTTTTGCGTGAACACACCAGCCGCAAGGCCGTATTTGGTGTCGTTTGCACGGCGAATCACATCGTCTTCGTCCGAAAACTTCAACACTGACATCACAGGGCCGAAGATCTCTTGTTGAACGTGAGGCATGTTGTCTTCGCAATCCACAAACACGGTTGGGATAACAAAATTACCGTTTTCGAGGCCGTTGTCTGTCACTTGATAGCCGCCCGTCAGCAGGGTTGCGCCCGACTGTTTAGCTAGCTCAATGGCTTCAAGGACTTTTGAAAGGTGTTCTTTAGAAATCAACGCGCCGATCTGAGTCTCCATGTCCATTGGGTTACCAATGATGAGCTTTTCAGTGCGTGTTTTAAGTTGGTCGATGAAATCGTTGTAGATATTTTCATGAACGTAAACGCGAGTACCGTTAGTACACACTTCGCCTTGGGTGTAGAAGTTAGCCACCATCGAAGCTGAAACTGCATCATCCAATTTCGCATCATCAAACACGATCATCGGTGACTTGCCGCCAAGTTCCATGGTGACTGATTTCAGCGTCTTAGCGCTATCTGCCATTACCGCTTTACCGGTACCGGTTTCGCCCGTGAACGATACTTTCGCGATATCTGGGTGCGCCGTTAGCATCTGACCAACACGGTAATCGCCCTGAACCACGTTGAACACGCCATCAGGAAGACCAGCTTCGGTAAATATCTCAGCAAGCTTGAGCGCCGTTAGCGGCGTTTCTTCTGAAGGCTTGAAAATCATCGCGTTACCCGCAGCTAATGCCGGAGCCGATTTCCACATCGCGATTTGGATAGGGTAGTTCCACGCACCAATGCCCGCACAGATGCCTAGCGGCTCGCGGCGAGTGTAGAAAAATTGAGATTCGCTCAGCGGTTGTTGGTCGCCTTGTAGCGTTGGTGCCAAGCCAGCAAAGTATTCAATAACATCAGCACCAGACGCCACATCCACTTCAATTGCTTCTTGCAGCGGCTTGCCCGTATCAACAACCTCAAGGTTTGCAAGGTCATCATTTCGAGCTCTAAGTATTTCCACTGCCTTCAACAGAATGCGGCTGCGTTCCACAGCGGTCATTGCAGACCATACCGCAAACCCGCGTTTCGCAGATTCAATAGCACTGTCGACATCTGCTGAAGATGCTTGGCCTAAGGTCGCGATAGGTTCACCGTTGGCAGGGTTAATGCTATCAAAGGTTTCACCAGAGGTTGCTTTAACCGCTGCGCCATCGATGTATAACGAGTTCATTTCCATTTGAGATTCTGACTTAATTATTGTTATTAGACTCTACTGGTCTAGTTTGAATTTTGGGTGTAAGTATTGGTCGTTCTAGTGCTGTTCTAGTTCTAACACTGCGTTCTATTTGGTACTGCACGAGTAGAACGTCAGTTGTTTATCTAGATAATCATTGATGATGGCACGCGCCTTTTGAGCATCGATACCATCTGGGTTTAGTGTGCCTCTCAGCCACAAACCATCAATCAGAGACGCAATCCCGTGAGCAACGAGATCCGCTTGTTCATGATTCAAAATACCTTTCAACTCAAGACGTAAGTGTGAAATCAAACGTTTTTCATTCACACGTTGCAGTCTTTTCAGCTGCTCGTCATGCATTGAATATGACCAAAATGCCAACCACGCCTTCGCGACCTTATTTTCTGCTTGGTAACCTTCGAAGTTACCATCGATGATCGCGTTGATTCTCTGTTGGTGAGCATCAACAGGAAGCGCTTTTAGTGAAGTCGTGATGGTATTAGAAAGTTGGCGAAGGATTTCACGCATGGTCTCTTCGAGCAGCCCATGCTTCCCGCCAAAATAGTGATTAATAATGCCAGTGGAGACTCCCGCTTCTTTGCTGATCAACGCAATACTCGCGGCATGCAAACCCACTCGATCAATCACCGTCATGGTGGCTTGAACAAGCTGTGGTTTACGTATATCAGGCATCCCAACCTTCGGCATTTCTCAGTCCTTTTATTTTATATTGAACGTTCAGTTAAATATAAAATGACAGAAATTTAGTTAGGGTTCAAATGATTATTTAAAGCAAACTCGTAACAATACAGCATTCAAAACAACAAAAATCATTATAAAACAATAAATTAAATATCATTTAGAGCACTAATGAAAAACAATTAAAGATTTGAGGTATGATAGTTATTGGTCAAATGTTTTTGCTTAGAAAGTTCAAGAATCAATCAGTGAGAGTCCTTGTAGAAACTTTTTGGGGAGGGAGTGGAAAGGAAGTATCAAGGAATTTTCATACTGAAATTTAAGACAAGGAAATCCACAATCAACACAGGTAACGAATCAAAAAATAAACAAAAAAGGTTGGCGACAACAGCGTCATCACCAACCTTCTCAGTCGTTTCTAATGTTATTGCAAGCCTAAGCTACTCAATGCGTGTGATGAAACCGTATTTATCTGACTCAGCCTTAGTCACCCAGTGTTCGCCAGAAGCCGGAGCAGAATCCAACGTGAAGATATAGAAGTCGATTCCTTTGTCTCCCATTACCTTTTTAAAGTAGGTCGCTTGCTTGCGATGGCTTTCGTTCGTGTATGGGAAGTCTTTGGCTGTTTTATCATCCTCAGCCCAACTGTGGACACCAACCTGCTTATTAAGCTCAATGGCTTTAGTGGTATCTGCTCGTTGCAAAACTCGTGGGTTACCCGCAGCGAAAAGATCCGTGCCGCCAGAGAACACCGACCCCGTAGGCGTTACGATCGTCGTCATGTTGTTACTGTGGATCATGCGACCGGTGTACATATTGATATCATCGTCGGCACTTCCACCAATATGGTTGGTAAACTTCAACGTCATCTCACTGCCTTGATACAATTTCACGATATCAAAAAGCTGAGAATAGGTTGATGCGCCTAGAGTGGAAGTAATGCGATCAACAGCGCCAGTCTCGTTGAGCACATCACGGTAAAAAGCGTTGAAAGCAAACGAGGTGGTTATCGTTACCTTGTTCCCACTTTTAGTGGTACTCAGAATGGTAGACCCAAGGCTAGTCACGTATTGAACCAGTTCATTGTGATACTCAAGCTCGACGGGTTTATGAGTATTCGTCGTCGTGTTAATTAACGTGGTGTCATTGCCGATTGAACGTTGAGCAACACCACAATCAAATGAATCAAAAAACTTACCCTCACTGTAAATCGCACAATCGTCAGTCCCTGCATCAGGGAGGTACAGATCCACACTCTGACCTAAACTATCCGCAAGCCTAACCACTTTTTGCTTATCACTAATATCTTCCGCAAACAGAACGATTTCATACTGCACACCGTTGTAATCAAGTTTTATGGATTCTTGGACCTCTTGTCGCTCTTTATACAACTCACCCAGTTTCGCTGATGAAAATACGTAATCTGCTTGAGGTTTTGCTTGCACTTTGGTGGCAGCTTTACCTGAGTTAGAGCTTGAATTACAGCCCGCTAACAGAATCAAAGGTAACGCCAGTAATGCATTTCTATAGTCGTTCATACCGTTATTCCCAAAATGTTTGATGAGAAAATTCTATTGTTTAGCGCTGAATTTATCTGTCGTGGAAATGTATGAGAATGTCGAGCCTATTTGAACGATGTTTTTTATTTTCCTATAAATGCCAATTCATCATTGAACTAACTTATAAAGTGTTTAATCATTCGCTTTAGGTATTTGGCGAAGCATCTGAACTTATATGCAATAGCGTATAATCGTAATGGTTCATCACGACGAAGACTCGCTCACCTAATCTCAATAAGTGAAACGCACGACAAGGCTGATAATGGAATGACAAAACCTAAAATGATCATCGTGGAAGACGATTTGAAACTTCAGAAAATGTTGCAGGACTACTTCGTCGCGCAAGATTTTGATGTCACGGTGTTGGACGATGGCAGTGATGCCGCACACACCATCCTCACGGAGCAACCTGACATCGTACTGCTGGATTTGATGCTTCCTGTAACTGATGGACTTACAATCTGCCGACAGACGCGTACGCACTATAAAGGTAAAATCTTGATGCTCACTGCTAGCGATGACGACTTTGACCACGTCGCTGGTTTAGAGACAGGGGCTGATGACTATGTCACCAAGCCAATCAAACCAAGAGTTCTGCTGGCCAGAGTTCGTTCGCTATTACGCCGCCAAGACACCAATACCGCTTCAGTCGATGACTCAGACACCCTTCAGTTCGATCAACTCGTTCTGAAAAACACTTATAAGAAGTGTGAACTTTCAGGTGCGGTTTTATCACTCACTGACAGCGAGTTTGACCTACTTTGGTTATTGGCAAGCAACCCAGACACGCCGTTATCTCGTGACTACTTGACGCAAACATTGCGCGGGATTGAGTACGACGGAATAGACCGGACGATTGACAACAAGGTTGTACGTCTAAGAAAGATTTTGGGCGACGACCACACACCAGCAGAGAAAATTCAGACCATTCGCGGGAAGGGTTACTTATTTGTTTCGACCGCCTGGCGTTAACCTCGCTCAATACGAGCGTAATAAAAGAGAGCGATTATGCGACGTATCTTTTTGGAGTCCTTAATAGGGCTGTTAGTTTGCTTTATGGCCGGCCTTGTCGCCTACGAGATTAGCGTCTATCAGCTCAATACCGACTACGAATACGTACTGGAAGATTACGAAGCGGCTGCCCACCAGCAATTGATCGAGAACATCGCTAAAAATCAAGGCCTTGAAGCGGCTCATCAAGCGATAAACCAGTTTGTAGAAACCACACGAAATAAATTGGTTACATTCAGCCCAGACGATGAAATACCCAGCCCCGTTTCAGAGTTCTTCAGCACGAATCCGAATACCTTTGTTTTTCACGATGATGAACGGGACCTATGGTTTCGCTTAGCAAGCAGTGACAATACCTATCACTACCTCCCCAACAGTGAAGCGTTCGTTAGGCAAAAAATAGAGTTGGAGGATGACCTCATTTGGTTGTTCTTTTTAGCGAGCTTTATCTTATATGGGTTATGTCATCTATTTATTATCTTCCGCCGAGTTAAAAAGCTTGAGGCTGCCACTCTGCGTTTTGCGGAGGGCGATCTCTCGACACGAGCCGAGACTTCAAGTGGTATTGCGATTGGTTCATTGAACAAATCCTTCAACCTAATGGCCGACAGAATTCATCGCTTGGTAGAAAGTAATCGCTCACTCACTAATGCTGTCGCTCATGAACTGCGCACGCCAATATTCCGTATTCAGTGGCAAGCTGAAATGTTGAAAGACACCCAGCTAAACGCAGAGCAAGAAAGCACGATTGAGAGTATTGTCGAAGACACGGAAGAGATGGAAAAGATGGTCGATGAACTATTGTATTACGCCAAACTCGATAGCACTGACCTAGAAAACTTAAAAAAGCCATTAGAGATTCGAGACTTTCTCGACCACGCAATGGCGCGTTGGAACAAAGACACTCAGCTCAACATCGACCTATCGCTACCAGAGCAACCTAGCTCAATAATGGCGGATGAAACGCTATTTAACCGAGCACTAGATAACCTAGTGCGTAACGCAATGAAATTCGCACGCTCACAAGTGTCGATTGCAGCGACCGTGCATCAAGATCAGCTACAGATTGCGGTACACGATGACGGTGATGGTGTGGCTCAAGAACATCAAGCTCGCCTGTTCGAACCCTTTTACGTTGGCGACAAAGCGCGTAACAAAGCCAAGAGCGGCCATGGTTTAGGGCTGTCTATCGTCGAGAAGATCTGTGCTCAACACGGCGCTACCGTGGAGGTAGGTCAGAGCCAAGCCTTAAAGGGTGCGGTATTCACCATTACCATTCAGCTATGTAATGATTCCGCTGACAAACCCATACAGTAACTACAAAACACCTCTGGAATAATGTTCAACATCGGTCGGGAGATGCTGTCTCCCAATGAACTTATTGAATCTAAATTCCAATCTTTCTTAAGGTGTTTGTATGAAAAAGTTATTAGTTGTTTTAGGCATTGTTTCTCTAGCGGGTTGTTCTGGTATTAGCCACAACGAAGAAGTTTACACAGCGCACGCTGAAAGCTTCAACATTGTCGGTTTCCAAGTTCCAGGTAATACTCAAGACCGCGCAATGGAATTAGTACCTGAAGGTGCAACCGTTGATACGATTCGCTCAACAAACTCTGATACGAGCTCTGTTCTGGGTATTATCAACCGTATTATCGGTATCGACTACGTACAAGTTGGCGGTAAAAAGCAGTAATTCGCTATAGTGACGTTAGCCACGTACCATAATTAAGTGTCGCAGTTGCCTACCTATATTCAGTAGCCTGCACAAACTAAGTTAGTCTAAGCCAGTGACCCGTCGCTGGCTTTTTTCATCCAGCAGATTTTGTGCTCTGTGCCAAACAAGTGCCCGATTCCCCTTCCCTCTTTTAACTAACAATTCGAAAAATAAGCCGAAAAGTCTTCGATTTCTTATCAAAATTGCCCCTAAATTCGCTAAATGGCCTTCTGTTTAAAGTGACACTTTCAAATCGTTGATCCTTCTATCAACCCAGAATCCGTTAATTGAGGCACAGATCAATTTACTCGAAAATCTTAATTTCCAAGAGAAATAAACACTTAATAAAAGTGTCACGATTTTATAAATAAACATATAGGTGCGTTCAAAAATAAACAGAAATGATAACTATCTGTAAATACGAGAAATATAAGTTTCATGAATAAAAGAGATCATTGCCATGCTACTAATTAATCAGATCGAATGATGTAAATTCGCTGTGATTAATTTGTTACGTTTTCTTGGATTTTACATGGAAAGAGAAAACAACAATGAAAATAAGAAAACGTTTAGTTGCCGTTGCTATAGCCAGTGCTATGTCTTTGTCAGTGCATGCAAGTGAATCCGTTCAAATCGATCAACCGATCAACTTTACTAGCTTCTCTGGGTTAAACGCTCAGTTAGGAGTCAGTAACGCCTCTAGCTTCAAGATGGTGAAAGAAGTAAACCTGAAAAAGCGTGGTATCTATAAAGTTAAGATCCAGCAGAACATCTGGGGAACACCGGTATGGGGACATTACCTAAATGCCACCCAAAGTGTCCAAGGTGGCGCACTTAAGTCCGTTCAAGGTCGCTACCTTAAAACAACGACCTTAGAGCGATCTTTTGTTAAGCCATCAATCAACAGCGCTCAAGCGGTTGAACTCGCAAGTAAAGATCTAAAGACTCAAGGCTTAACCAGCAAATCTCTAGACAACGTTCAACATCAGCTATTTATCTATCAAGGCTCTGTGAAGCAAGGCATCGGACAGCAAAGCGTAGATAAAACACGACTAGTGTACGTTGTCTCTTACCTAGTAGAAGGCAGTGAACAGCCGACTCGACCGTTCACCATGCTAGACGCGCACACAGGCGAAGTCATCGACCGCTGGGAAGGTATTGCCCATGCTCAGATCGGTACTGGCCCTGGCGGCAACGAAAAAACCGGCATGTACGAATACGGCACCGACTACCACTACCTTGATGTTCAAGAAGTGGGCACAGAGTGTGTAATGGAGTCTGAAAATGTCGTTACCGTTGACCTTAATGGCGCGACCGACGGCGACACCACTTACAGCTATGAATGTCCTCGTAACGAATATAAAGCCGTGAACGGCGCATTCTCACCACTCAACGATGCCCATTACTTTGGCAACATCGTGTTCGATATGTATAAAAACTGGTTCGACACAGCGCCACTCTCCTTCAAGCTCATGATGCGTGTTCACTACGGTGAAAACTACGAGAATGCATTTTGGGACGGCAGAGCCATGACCTTTGGTGATGGGGAGAGCTTCTTTTACCCGCTTGTTAGCCTAGATGTATCAGCCCATGAAGTGAGCCACGGTTTCACTGAGCAAAACTCAGGTTTGATCTACGCAAACCAATCGGGCGGTATGAACGAAGCCTTCTCTGACATGGCCGGTGAAGCCGCAGAATACTATATGAAAGGCACCAACGACTGGATGGTCGGACGCAATATCTTTAAAGGCGAAGGTGCGCTGCGTTACATGGACGATCCATCACGCGATGGCTCTTCAATCAACAACGCATCCGAGTACTACGATGGCTTAAACGTGCACTACAGCTCTGGCGTGTTCAACAAGGCGTTCTACCATCTTGCAACCACACAAGGTTGGGACACCAAAAAAGCGTTCGAACTGTTCGTGCTAGCCAACCAGATCTACTGGTCTGAAAACAGTGACTTTTGGCAGGGCGCCTGTGGCGTGAAAAACTCAGCAACCGACCTTGGCTACAGTGCCGATGATGTTGTTTCTGCGTTTAACTTAGTGGGTGTATCACCGTGTGGCGAACCACCACTTCCACCAGAACCGGAATATCAACGCCTTGAAAACGGTGTTGAAGCCGCAGTTGCTGGTGAAACAGGCTCAAAAACTTACTTCGATATCGAAGTACCAGAAGGCCAAGACAAGCTAACGATTGATCTTGCTGTGTCTACTGGTGATCCGGATATGTATGTTGGTCTAGATTATGCGCCAAGCTCTCAAGAGAATATCTGTAAGAGTGAAAGCGTAACCGATGAAGTATGTGTAATTGAAAACCCAACAGCTGGTCGCTACACGGTGAACATTCTGGGTTACTCAGATTACGCAGGTGCAAATCTGAAAGCATCGTACGAATCAGGCAATGCTAACGTACCGCCAGTTTCTTCTTTCGAACACACGGTCGTAGGCAAAGAAGTAGAGCTGCGTAGCACAAGTTCGGACAGCGATGGCCAGATCGTCTCTTACCAATGGAACCTAGGCGATGGCAACACGCAAACCGGTGAAGTGACTCGTTATACCTACGCTGAAGCTGGCGACTACGTGGTGACTCTAACCGTGACTGACGATGCAGGCGTTGCAACATCAACCAGCAAGTCGATCACGATTGAAGGTGACTCAGCAGAAGGCTTCCCGCTAAAACTGAAGTTTGGTAACAAAAACCCGAACGGCAAAGCTCGCGTTAAGCTGGCATGGGATTACGACACCAACGACTACTTCGTGATTAAGCGCAATGGCAAGAATGTTGGCGCTACAGACTTCAACTCATACGTCGACAAGTTCCGTCATAACGGAACAGTAGATGTGGAGTACCAAGTGTGTACCTCAAGCGATATCTGTTCAGAAACCAAGCATTACCGTTTCATTAAAACACAATAATCGATAGTAAATTCAGGGCTCCGAAAGGGGCCCTTTTCGCGGTTAACTGTTCAGAAAATGAAACATCTACACAAAAACATCCACGTATTACACAAAAATCACCCCCATCAACATAACAATACTCACCATAAAAAGGACGACAAATGGCTATTCAAAAAAGCATGCTAGCTTTGGCTGTACTCGGAGGTTCTTTAGCCTTAATCAACAGTACTTCGGCTTACGCATCCCTAGGCATCACACCACCAGCGAACGAAGAAGTTTGGATCACCACCGATGCTGACGCACAGCATATAATGACTCAGCATGGCGCAACGGTTTATCCAAGCGTGACCGGAAACAAGCATTCCATCGTCGCGAAAATCAACCAGAAAGAGCTGGCGAAACTATCTAGCCACATGCACGAAGAAACCCACCGTTGTGGTGGCTACATGGTGCACGAAGACAAAGCAAGCGCACTCAAAGCGGCAGCGATGCCACTGACCATGAGCAACTTCGAAAAGCCAGTTATCAGCCATCAAGATACGGTGAACGACCTACTCGCTCAGGTCGAGCCGAACAACATGGTCACGACCATCGAAAATCTAACCAACTTCACCAACCGTTTTTATACTACTTCTACTGGTGTCGCTGCTTCAGATTGGCTTTTAGAACGTTGGGAGACGGAAATTAAAGATGTGCCGTATGCGTCTGCACGCCAGATCACGCATGCCGAATACCCACAGAAATCCGTTGAAGTGACACTGCTTGGCGCTAAATATCCTGAAGAGATCGTCGTGGTTGGTGGACACCTTGATTCGACCGTTGGATCTTGGACAAGCGAAGGCACCATCTCACCGGGAGCCGATGATGATGCGTCTGGCATTGCAACGGTAACAGAGTCGCTTCGCCTGATGATCGCCAGTGGTATTCAACCAGACAAAACCATTAAGTTCTATGGTTATGCTGCTGAAGAAGTAGGGCTACGTGGCTCACAAGATGTCGCCAACGCTTTAAGAGATGAGCAAGCCAACGTTGTATCGGTATTGCAATTAGACATGACCAACTACAACGGTTCAGCGCACGATATCACCTTCATCACAGACTACACCGACAGCAACCTCACCGCCTATTTAAGCGAGCTGATCGACACTTACGCGAGCGACATCAGTTACGGTTTCGATGATTGTGGCTATGCCTGTTCTGACCACGCCTCTTGGCACAATGTTGGCTACCCAGCTGCCATGCCATTCGAAAGCATGTTCAATGATTACAACCCAAGTATTCACACTGAGCACGACACGCTTGAGAACTCCGATCCTACGGCGACACACGCGACCAAGTTCGCCAAACTAGCCATTGCTTACCTTGTCGAAACCAGCCTTGATTCACCCGTTGCAGGCCCTAAAGAGCTGCAAAATGGCGTGCCTGTTAAAGGACTTACTGCAGGATATGGTGAAGAGCAGTTCTTCACATTTACGACTCAAAGTGCAGGTCAGTTAACGGTAACATTAACCGGCCCTCGAAGTGGCGATGCCGACTTATATGTGAAACACAACGGCACCGTATCGAAAGCGAACTACGACTGCCGCCCATACCAGAACAGCAGCAACGAACAGTGTGTATTGAACAAGCCAGCGGGTGAATTCAGCATCATGGTGCGCGGTTACCGTAACTTTAGTGATGTCACCATCGTCGCTAACTTCGTTCCTGATTGGCTTTAAGGTTGGTTAATTGACTAACAATTAAACCTAGCAAACACGGCTAAAACTAAAAATCCGCAAGCCCACGATCATAAATAGATTGGAGCTTGCGGATTTTTTATTGTCTTCGGAGAGCATCTCAACTTAATAACCTTTAGTTATCATCAAGCCGTCTTTTTCATTACCTTGCCACAGATGTACTCACCAATCGGCATTGCAGAGGTCGCAGCCGGTGATGGCGCGTTACATACATGTAAGCTTCTTGGGCTTTCGGCAAACAGGAAATCATGGACCAAGGTGCCATCCTTCAGTACCGCTTGAGCACGAATCCCAGCAGGATAAGGCTTAAAATCATCAACCGTAATACTCGGGCAGTATTTGTTCACTAGCTTTAGATATCCCGGTTTCCACCACGAGTTCTTAAACTCGACCAAACCCGTTTTCAAGTGATTCGCAGTCACTTTCCAAAAACCCACAAAGCTCAGCATCTGCCAAGTGTCCTTGAAGCTAAAGTTAAGCTTGCCATAACCTTCTCGCTTCCAGCCTTGAACTGCATTTGGCCCTACTGTTACGGAGCCATCAATCATGCGTGTTAAATGCACGCCCAAGAAAGGCAGTTCTGGGTCAGGGATCGGATAGATAAGATGATTCACCACTTGGTTGTGCTTAGCGTCTAACTGATAATACTCACCGCGATAAGGCACGATTTGGAAGTCGGTTTCGATGTCTAACATCTTGGTCATTCTATCGGCCATCAAGCCAGAACACGTGATCAAGAATCGACTGTTCAGTTGAAGAGTCTGACCATCTACTTTGCACGTTAACTGCACTTCATCTTCTTGCTCATCGGCCATGATCACTTCCGTACCAAGGCTAAGCTTACCACCCGCCTCAACAAACTCTTGAGCCATCACTTCGGTGACTTTTTTGTAGTCGACGATACTGGTGGTTTTGACATAAATCGCACCCAAACCCGTGATATTTGGCTCGGCAAGTTTGAGCTGAGCTTGATCCAACAAATCAACATCAATATCGTTATCGTGGCAACGCTGATAGAGCGCATTCATTCGCTCCACTTCTTGCTCATTGGTCGCGACCAACAACTTACCGCAGTTTTCGACGGGGATATCGTGTTGGCTACAAAAGGCGATGGTGCGCTCTACGCCGCGTTTACAAAAATCCGCCTTTAAACTGCCCGGAGCGTAGTAAACACCAGCATGAATCACCCCGCTATTATGGCCAGTTTGGTGCTGCGCGAAACCACGTTCCTTCTCGACTAAAAGGATACTTTTATCAGGGTGAGCTTGCTGTAATTGCCAAGCCGTCGACACGCCAACAATGCCGCCACCAACGATAATATAGTCGTATATTGAGTTCATAATATTCCTACATTCAATCCTTTTAATTATAGGGAAGACGCGACAGTGTTAGACCCGGTTTGAGGTAACTTTTTTTCCTCACTTTCTGATTCCATTTTCACTTGATTAGCATCGTATTTACGACCGCTGTAGATAAAGATGCCAACAAAAATGGCAACACATACCAAACGGATCACGACTGAAACATCAGGCCATACTAGAGCTATACCTACCGCAACCAACACTACTCTAGTAATAATATTAACTTCGCTCTCTAGATAACCTTCAATCGCCGCGATAAACGCGTAAGTACCAATAACAGCAAAGCCACCCGTGACTAACACGGAGATCACATCCCAACTTACCAAGTTAGTGTAGGCAATCAACAATGGTACTAAATACAAGCCTTTGGCTATCTTCCATGCCATTAATCCCGTTCTCATCGGGGGTGTTTTAGCAATGGTTGCAGCCGCAAATGCAGTTAAACAAACAGGCGGAGTCACGTTGCTGTCTTGCGATAGCCAGAAAATGATCAAGTGGGCAGAAAGCAGTGCAAGGCTGATCGCTTCTAAGCCAAGGCTCTGTTCAAGCAGAGTTTCCACAAAATCAGCAGGGACTAACGCAATCATCTCTTTGGCTGTTTCAAGTGCCATTGGCGCGTTCAGCAAATCAAGCTTATCTGGCGCAGCCAACATGAAGATAGCTTTCGCCTGTTCCGGTAACTGTCCCGAAACCAACAGGTCGAGCAACTGACTTTCAGCAATCAGTTTATACAAAGCTGGTGCAGACAGAGTACCCAACACGATATAAGCCGCGGTTACTGGTAAGCCCATGCCCAGAATCAAAGACGCCAGTGCAATTAAGGCGATCATCACCAGTAACTCGCCATTCGCCCAGCTGTTGATCATCAAAGAGAAGGTGTTACCAATTCCCGTAGTGCTAATGACATTAACAACTAGACCAATACCCACTAGCAACACAGCCGTGGTCGCCATGTTTTTTGCGCCTTGAGAAAGCGCTTCGATGATCGCCTTTGGACCCATTTTGTGATTTTTAGAGAACCATGAAGCCACCACGACAGACAGAATCGAGATGCCCGCAGCGTAAGTCGGCGTAAAGCCCTTCACCAACAGAGTCACTAACACCGCTAATGGGATCAGGTTGTGCCAACCCGACAGCAATACTTTCAATAGAGGCTCACAGCCAGAAGTCACCTTTTGCACACCACTGCGTTTTGCTTCGATGCGCACGAAGAATGCCACAGACAAAAAGTAGATAAGCGCAGGAACGAAGGAAACCGCAATAATATCGACATAAGGAATTTGCGTGTAAGAGGCCATGATGAACGCGCCCGCACCCATCACAGGTGGCATCAGCTGCCCGCCAGTAGATGCAGCCGCTTCAACACCTGCCGCGAAGCGCGAAGGGAAACCTGCCTTTTGCATCAAGGGAATACTGATCACGCCCGTCGATACTGTGTTTGCTACGCTCGACCCGGAGACTGAGCCCATCAAGCCGGAGCCAATCACGGCGATGAAGCCGGGGCCACCAATCACTTTGCCTGCCGCTGCGCGAGACACATCAATGATGTAATCACCGACACCCGAACGCACTAAGAATGCGCCAAACAGGATGAACATGAACACGAAGGTCCAACTGATTCTTGAGATCGAACCAAACATCCCTTCTGATGAATAAAAGCTTCGATAAAGTAACGTCTCAAGGCTTAAACCCGGAAAATGAAAAATACCGCTGGTCCATTGTCCCCAAAGCACTACATAACTTAAACACACTAAGATAAGCACTGGAATGAACCAGCCCATAGTGCGTCTAATCAGCTCAATGACGATGGCAATCGCCAAGATAGAGAAAAACCAATCACTGGCGATAAATTTTACGCCTCGGTCATACAACGCATCTTCTGCAAAGGGGATGTAGATAAGACAAGCCAGAGCCGCCAAGGCAATTCCGATATCGACCGCCAGAGCTATCTTGCTCTTTTTCAGTGAGATATGAGCGGGATACCAAAGCGCGCAAATGATTGCGAAACCAGCGAAATGCGTCGCCGAAATCCAAAGCTCTGGCAAGGTAGATAAGGTATTAAACCAAATATGTAGGAGGGAGAGTATCACTCCCATTGTCGTTATTGCTTTGCCTACCCAAGGGAAATCTGTTCGGGTAGGCAATTCGAATTTTTTCAGTTCCTGCTGCAGCGAATCGCTCATAGAAAACTCCTGCTCTCCACAGCCAAACGCGCAGAGAAAATCCATAAAGTAGGGTGGTGCGTTTTCACTTCAAATAATCGAACGAATCGGAGACGGTCAAATCAAACAAAGCAACCGAAACATATGAAAACGCACCAAGCAATTAATTAACGCGAATATTCAGTTCACGCCAAATAGCGAGTTAAAGATAAATGGCTAATCGAAGACAAAGGGTTAGTCGACGATCAACTCAGAAGGGATTTCTATACCCACTTCTTTATAGTAACGAGCAGCACCTGGGTGAAGCGGAACAGGAAGGCCTGCGATCCCTTTCTCAAGTGCCATTGCTTTGGTTGCTTTATGGATACCTTGTAGGAAAGGTAGGTTTTCATAGATAGCTTTGGTCAGTTGATACACATCGTCTTCAGAAATGTCTTCGCGAACTGCTAGGAAGTTAGGTTGGGCAATCGTAGTAATTGGTTTGTCGACACCTGGATAAGTGTTTGCTGGGATCTCATACTTGGTCCAAATATTGTAATCACCATTCGCTTGTTTGATTTGTGCATCGGTAAACGACAAGATTTGAATATCTTCACCCAAGGCAGCAAAGGCTTGTGTTACCGCACCAACAGGCACACCAGCAGGCGTATTCATGCCATCAATTGTGCCATTTTGTAATGCGCTCGCACTGCCACCATAACCCATAAAGGCGAGTTTAAATTGTTCTGGGTCCACGGATAAGCCTTGCATGATTTGACGACCTGAGTTTTCAGTCCCAGAGTTCTTCTTACCGATAGAGAATTTCTTACCGTTTAGGTTCTCTAGATCGCTTACCGTACCTGTTTTTGCTAGATCTGAACGCACAATAAAGTGTTCTACGTTTTGCCATAACATGGAAACTGAACGCAGTTGAGTTTGTCTGCCAGATTTCTCATATGGCCCTAAACCCTGCCAAGCCCAAGCACCATACAAACCTTGTAGAATAGCGAACTGAGCTTCGTTCTCGTTCAACAACTTTACGTTCTCACCCGAGCCCGCAGAGCTGATAGCCGCTAAAGAAAAATGCTGCTTAGGCGCAAGCTTAACTTTACTCAATGTCGCTAAGGCCACACCCACTGGATAATAGGTACCACCCGTTGAAGCCGTCGCTAAAATATAGCTGCGATCTTCTTCAGCTGACGCATTACTGATAAGGCCAAGAGAAGCCATTGCTAGCGCTAAAGTTTTAACCAGCTTGTTGTATTTCATTGTTACTCTCCATGTAGGGTTATTCACGTTATATTTTTGTTAACAACAATAGATAGCAAGCGTAATGCCAGTTTTTAACTATTTGTTTTAATTTACTTTTATTTTAAAACCTATTCAAAATAAGCCGTTTTTTGCTTATTCCCCTGTTATTAAGTAAGCCATTTTTGGCTTATCGGCTACCGGAATTAACACCTGTAGATCGGGAAGCAAGTCACACTATGTTGCAGTTGTGTGATCAATGTATGTAAATTGATAAATATGCAATGAGCCATTTATTGCTCATTAAAAATCAACAAGCACTGCGATGAAGCCGCTCTCTAAGGGTCAACATAGTCACTTCGATTTAACCCATAACGCACCATCTTTTGGTTCAATGTTCGACGAGGTAAATCCAAATCTTGCATCACGTCATTGATACGCCCTTTATAACGAACTAAGGCATCATGAATCACTTTCCTTTCAAAGCTCTGTACTTGAACCGCCAAAGGGATGCCCGCCGTTGTGGACTCTGTGACAGAATTGGGACGACACGCCAAAATATCCCCAACGGTCAAGCTTTCATCCAATGCAAAACGAATCGCAACATTACGCAGTTCACGCACATTGCCCGGCCACCCATACGAGAGCAGTGCATAGCGATCAGCCTCACTGGCTATACGTGTTTCGGAATTGGCTTCTTGGGTGAAGTGTTCAAACAAAAGTAAGGCATCTTCTTCACGCTCACTGAGTGGAGGCAAATGCAGCTGGGCAACATTCAAACGATAGAATAGATCTTGGCGAAAGTCGGGGTGATTCAGTAGATCGCTTTTCGAGGCAGAGACCACTCGTAGATCAACATGTTGTTGCTGATTCCCCCCCACGCGTTCGACGACATTATCTTGCAAGGTGCGCAGCACTTTTACCTGCATCGACAGCGGCATACTCTCTATTTCATCAAGGAACACTGTGCCTTTGTCGGCAAATTCCAGCTTACCAATGCGTCGTTTGGCCGCACCAGTAAACGCTCCGGCTTCGTGTCCAAACAGCTCGCTTTCAAAGAGATTTTCTGGGATTGCGCCACAGTTGAGCGGAACAAACGGATGGGGTTTACGTTGGCTGAATTCATGTAAGCAAGAGGCGACCAGCTCTTTACCACAACCCGTTTCACCATAGATGATCACGTTGGTGTCTATGGAAGCGACTTTCTGGATTTGCTCGCGCAGTTCACACATCACTTTACTGCGACCGATCAGCACCTGTTCAATGCCCTTAAGGTTATCCAGATAGTTCTTACGACTGTTTCTGTCTTGGCCACTTTGATGTTTATCTACCGCTTCCGATACCGTTTGAGACAGACGCTCTGGGTCGAATGGCTTCTCAATGAAGTCATAGGCACCTTGCTGTAAGGCTTTCACCGCCATATCGACATCACCATGCCCAGTAATCAAAATAACAGGCACATCTGGCACAAGACCTTTGAAACGCCCTAGCAGATCAACACCATCAATATCAGGTAAACGAACATCGGTGATAATGGTTTGAAAATCACCCTGCTCTACGGCGTTTAACGCATCTTGTCCTACTTCAAATGCGGTGACATCGAAGCCCGCCAGCTGCAACCATTGGCTGGTTGCTTGACGCACAATCGCGTCATCTTCAATTAAAGCAATACGCTGCATAGTTTGGTTCCGCCACTCTACATCTGATTAATATCGTCCACGGTATGTAAAAAAACCTCAGACGAAAAGGAGCTAGCTCCCACTTTGAATAACACTCCTTTAACAGTTTAATAATGTTTGTTAGCTTCGATTTGTCTCACTCTCCATTCGCTTAAAAAGCAAACATAAAACCTTGTCAAACCACTAGCTCAAAGAGGCAAGCCACTAATTTTAAAGGGATTTGATCAGAAATGATGAATAACAATCGATATTGGTTATTCCTGTGTACCTGTTTATTGATTGGTTTGGTGCAGGTCACCACCAAGAATGGCATCAGCCAGTGGAAGCTTGAACAAGCCCAACGCTATGCCGAACAGCGCTTCCTTGGCTACATTGCCGAAGCAAGGCGAACCCTTAAGCGTTTCTATTATCTGCCCTACCTAGTAACCAATGATGAAACCAGTGTGCGCTTCATTGATGGTGAAGCCCGCCTAGAAAAACGCATTAAGAAGCAGCTGATTCAATTGGATAAAGCCGCCAACACCAAGGGCTGGTATCTGCTTTCTGGCGAAGGGGACTTGTTGGTATCGAGTGTTGAAAGAAGCAAACTGAGCAATAAGAACGCCAGTACAATTGTTTCGAAGATCCACCAACAAGGTGGTGCGATTTCAGTGGTGACAAAAAACAAAGGCGTGACACCCGATTACTTCATAGCGGCACCCGTATATCGAGCCTCTGATGTGGTTGGCATTGTCGCGGTGCAAATCGATTTGTCATTGTTAACCGATCAATGGTTTGCCGATGGTGAGGCGATACTGTTTCAGAACCCTCGCGATCAGTTCTTTCTCTCCAGTGACAACAGGTTGAGTGCCGATTGGTTCAATGACACCTTCAATTCTCAGCCCACAGCGACAAAACGTGAGCTGTATGACCAAACCCATATTCGCGTGTGGCGATTGCAAGATAAAGATTACCTAATTCAGTCCATCAAGTTAGACGATCTGAATTGGCGTTTAACCTACCTAACGCCATTAACCAGCCTCAACCAGACCACGAACTGGATCAGCTGGAGTGTGGCGGTTGGCTGTCTTTTCATTCTGTTACTGTTGGTTATTCTTTACCAAAGACGCCAGAAAAAGCTCAGCAATCTGAGAATCCAAAAGCTTATCGAAGAGTCTGAGAAACGACTGTCTGGGATGATCAATAAAACCCATGTTGGGTTAATACTGATCGATAAACACGGACGCATTCACGATATCAACCTGATGGCGAAGAACTACTTTTCACTATCTGATTCAATGATCAATAACATCAAGGCGTGGCAGTTATTTGAGGCAGGTAACCCGAATTCAACCACCTTGCAACTGCTCAAAAACTTAGAGCAGCATCAAGAGCTGGCCGAGATAACTAGCGTCGAAACCATGGCAAGACGCAGCGATGGCAGCTACTTCCCTGTTTTATTCTCTATTAGCGCCTTTCCTTGGCATGCGACGACTTACTACCTGTGTACCGTAATCGATATCAGCAAACGTAAGAAAGCCGAAATTGCGGTGCAAAACGCCAATAAAACGCTACAACTGCGGGTCGAAGAGCGAACTCAAGATCTAAAAGATGCGCAGCAAGAACTTGTCGAATCTAGCAAACTGGCTGCACTAGGGCGGATGTCGAGTGCGATTACTCATGAACTCAATCAGCCGCTTACTGGCCTAAAAACCCTACTTTCGAGTAACCAGTTGCTGATGGAAAGAGGCGAGACTAAGATGCTGAAAGCGAACATGGATCTGGTGATGAGCCTAATCGACCGAATGGCTAACATGACTAGCCAGCTGAAGTCATTCGCCTTCCAAAGGCTTGAGAAACCTTATCCTGTTTCCCTAACAGACGCACTGCAAGAAACCCTGCGTATTCATCAAACCGAGCTAGACAGCGTCGATATTCGTGTGCGTATCGCTTCCAATATTTCGATGGTTATGGGAGAAGAAGCACGACTTCGCCAAGTGCTTGGTAACCTGCTTAGAAACGCCATCGATGCTACTCAGAATCAAACACCCGCGACCATTGTTATCAGTGCACATACCGATCAACAACGTGTGATCATCAAGGTGCAAGACAATGGCTGCGGTGTATCAGAAGACCAACTCGAAACCATTTTCGAACCGTTTCATACCAACAAAAAAATGGGCGAAGGTTTGGGGCTGGGGTTAGCTATTACAGCCAACAATGTACGGGATATGCAAGGCACCTTGATAGCAAAGAACAACCCAGACCAAGGCATGACATTCACATTAACGCTGAAGAATATAGATAGTGAGTAGTTACTAACAAAAAGCATTAAATCGCACCACATAAAGAAGACAGAACTAAAAAACCGCCCACAGAGGGCGGTTTTGATTCACTTATTAGCGTATGACTTATCAGTTAATCAGTTCGCGACTTACTCAGCTAGCTGCTTTAACAGTAACTCAGTCGGGCGAACAATCGCGATGATTGATTCATCATAGATTTTCGCCGAATCAGACAGTATCGCTTGGTAGGCATTCACGTCTGCTTCTCTTACTTTCTCGCCTGCTTGTGCTTTAGCAATCAAGGTTAACGCCAAGTCTGCCACTTCAACGGTTTTCTCTGCAACCACCACAGTCTCTACCGAAGATACGTTGCCAACGAAGACAGTTTTAGCCGCTAGTGCAGCCGATTTTGCTTGCTGATAATGCTCAGCAAGTTGCTCAAGCACTTGTTGATTGCCTGTCGCCATGTCATTGACCAAGTCTTGCATCTCATACACGGCGTAGCTTTCCACAGGCAGCGCATCAACGAAGCGGTTTAAGCGCTCGTATTGGCTGTATAAAGTGCCCTTAGGTTCCGTAGAATTCCACTTCTCCCAGTTGCGAGCGTAGTATTGAGCAGGCTCGGTGTATTTAGCTAGCACGCGCAGGTCGTGAATATCTTGGCCTTTTGCAATGCGCTTCAACAACATGTCAGCATCGGCGTGGTGACGTAACCCAACCGACACTTCCGACCATGTATCCATCGCTTTCATGCGCTTATACATGCTTCGTTCGTCGGTCAGTTCTGCATCCGACCAGAAACGTTCTGCAATTGCATAACTGCGAGGCCATAGGTAGTTTTCGACCGTGAGGCTGTCTTTGTTTTCTAGCCACATGGTGATCTCGCCGCCTAAAATCAGCTCTTTTTCTTTGTCGGTTAGCTCCGCGGGGTAGCCTCCGTTTGGCTCAGGGATCACGCTGCCTTCTACATCGCTGCTCGCAATCACTTCGCCTGTGGTTGGCCAGCGCACGTTACCAATTAACTGATAGCTGCCTTCCGCAAACCCATTTGGATTCAAGTTCAGGTTGAATTCGGTATACGACATGAAGTTATCGAAGTGGCCGACAAAGGTTTTACCCGGCACATAATCAAGGATGTAGATCTCTTCACGAGACTTACCGTTGTAATCACTGAACGCGCGGAAAGTACCGTCTTGCGCTTCAATGATAGTCAGTGTTCCCTTACGTGGGCTGCCTTTAGAGCGAGGCTTTTGCCATTGGTAAGTCACAAACTTCTCACCACTGTGCAGCTTATCGTCAACCGTGATGCCGCTTGGCATTGGATCATTGCGATAGTGGTAGCTAGTCGGCTGAGGCTGGTCTAGGTAATAACCCGTAGAAAGAATACCTGGGTAGCCCTCTTTCGCCGCACGACCAATACTGTCGTGCCCTTGCCAGCTTTGAATCACGATCGAAGTCGGCAGATCTTTATGCCAAATCTCATCCCAACCAGTCATCTTCTTACCACGCTCTTCCAGCATCTTCTCAACTTTTACATTGAGGTAAGACTGCAGACCACGCTCGCCATCGATATTGTTCTCTTCAATGAACTGTTGGTGCTTTTCGCTGTTTTTCCACTGCGCGTAATTTGGCTCATCGCCGCCGATATGAAAGTACTCATCAGGGAACAGCTCGGTCACTTCGTCAAACACGTCACCTAGCATCTCATAGACTTCTGGGTTCAGTGGATCCATGAGAGGTTCAAACACGCCCCAGCCTCTTTCTTGCTCGTAGCTTTGCCCTTCACCACCCGACATCAAGCGTGGGTAAGCGTGCGCCACAGAAGAAGAGTGTCCCGGCAGTGAAACTTCTGGAATAACACGAATACCAAGATTACGAGCGTACTCAACTAAGTAACGAACTTGGTCTTTGGTGTAGTAATCACCATCAGTGGTTTCTGACCATAGACGCGGCCAAGATTCCGTTTGAATGCGGATACCTTGATCGTCCCAGAAGTGCCAATGGAACACGTTCATTTTCGCAGAAGCCATCGCATCTAGCTGACGAATCAACACATCAAATTCAATGAAGTGACGCGAGGTATCGTAAGAGACTCCACGCCAACGAAAGCGGGGCTCATCAACAATGGTTACGGCAGGAATATGGTAGCCAGTTGCTGTGGTTTCAACGAGCTGTAAAAGGGTTTCGATGCCGTGAATTGTGCCGTATGGGCTTGGAGAGCTCAGCGTGATTTGTTCGCCCTGAGTCGTAATTTTGTAGGACTCCACAGAATCAATGTTTTGTACTTCAGATTTTGGCGCCGCGTCGATATCAATGATCAGGTTCGCTTCGTCTGCGCTATCAACCTGCCAGTTTAGAATAGGTACACCAGTCTGGCGCTCAAGGCGGTCAATAAAGCGTTTCGCCGTGTATTCAACACGGTCAGAGTTAAAGCCTTTGATGTAAACCTTGAAGTTGCCATCAACCTTAACCTGCCCAGCTTTCAGCTCGACTGTTTGCGGGTACGGCATTAAATTTAGATCGGTACTTGGAGCCATTGCTAACGCCATTGGGGACACTACTGAACCTGAAATCAATAGGGATAATATAGTTTTTTTCATTATTAGTTTTCCTATATAACGGGCGTTCTGTTTTGTTTATCGGAGGCAATTCACAAAACAGAACCATCAACCACTGCTGTTGTTTATCTTTATTTAAAACACTTATCTTTATTCCAAACGCTTCTCGTTAGTTCACAAGAGCGACCGCTTCTCTAACTAACTCCGCGATCTCGTCCCACTGTTCATTCTCGATCATCTTCGGAGATACCATCCAAGTACCGCCACAGCACACCACGCGATCCACGGCTAGGTAGTCATTCACGTTGTGCTTGCCGATACCTCCCGTTGGCATTAAAGACACATCAACGTATGGCGCTAACAGAGATTTCACCATATTGATCCCACCAGACGCTTCTGCTGGGAAGAACTTCAAAAAGTTAAGACCTAGCTCCAACGCTTGCTCTACTTGGCTTGGGTTGTTTACGCCAGGAACGATTGGCATACCGATCTCTTGGCAACGTTTTACTGTGTTGGGATTCAAGCCCGGTGCTACGATGAATTCGCTGCCCGCCTCTTTCGCAAGGTCGATCTGCGCAGGTGTGAGTACTGTACCTGCACCGATACACATCTCTGGGTAGGCATCACGCATCGCACGAATCGAATCCGCTGCCGCTTCGGTACGGAACGTCACTTCTGCGACTGGCAGGCCGTTTTCTACTAACACTTTTGCTAGTGGAATCGCATGTTCCACCTTGTTGATTTGAATAACAGGGATAACTTTGAACTGCTTAAGTGTGTTGATCATTTCTTGAGACATAATAAATTCGCTTTGTTTTTCTATTTTTTAATTAAGTGATTCATAGCGCTTACCGGGATGATCGCGCCTGAGTATTGAATAACGGTAGAAGCCAGTTGGTGACCCAGTTCAGCTGCATCATTGGTGCTCTCACCTGTAAGACGCGCAGCTAAATAACCCGCAGCGAATGAATCGCCCGCAGCGCAGGTGTCGACCACGTTAGAAACACGAGTCGCGGATACATAACTCTCAACAACATCGCCTTGTTCAACTTGAACAATCTTGCATGGCTCACAGCCACGTTTGATGACGATCTCTTGGCAGCCTAAGCGAAGGCAGCGTTGTTGAACGCTCTCGCCATTGCCCCAAACCAGCAGGTCGTCGTCTTCGGTAATCAGTGCAATGTCGACCAATGGTAGTAACTTGGCGTACCAATGCTGAGCTTGTTCAGTCGTCCAAAGTTGCGGGCGATAGTTGTTATCAAAAATCAGCTTTCCGCCTTGATTTGAGAACACACCAATGGCTTTCAACAGACGTTCACGTGAGGTGTCATCTAAAATCGCGATACTGATACCGCTGATGTAAACCGCGTCGACTTGTTTCTCTGTCAGCGCGATTTCAAGCTTATTCAGGTCGTCAGTTTGAAAGTAAGATTTTACTGCCGCGTCATTGCGCCAATAGTGGAAATGTCGCTCACCCGTTTCGTCCGTTTCTACCATGTACAAACCGGGCAACTTGTTTGGAATACGTTCAACGAAATTGGTTTGAATGCCTTCTAGCTGCCAACTATCAATCATGTTTTGAGACAGTTCATCGCTACCCAAACCAGTCGCGTAATGAACAGACAGGTTTTGATGTTGGGTTAAGCGAGAAAGGTAAAGCGCGGTATTGAGCGTGTCACCGCCAAATTTTTTGGTTAATGGAGAGCCGCTTATTTCGACCATACATTCGCCGAAGAAAGCAATATTGAAATGAGAAGATGCAGGCATAGCCGATCCTAAAATAGAGAGATATATGTGGGAGAAGGCCCTGCCACTAAGCAGGACCTGAATTAAGCAAACCAGTTGTGGAGACTAGGTTTAGCTTGTTTGATTTGCAGGACGTTGAGGTGCCGCTTCTTCTTCAAGTACGCCAGTCTCAGACATTTCCATCTCCATCAGAGCACGCTCGTCATCAAGAATCGCTTTTGCCATTTCAGGTGTTACTTGGTTAGCCGGAGTCACTAGGCTCACAACCACACCTGCCGTTAGAGCAAACAGACATGATGGGATAACTGGGTTGCCCCAGAAGGCTGTGTAGTCAGCGTTTAACATTACTACGAATGAAGCTACAGAAGCACCCGCTAGTGTTGCAAGCGCACCTTGCCAGTTGTAGCGTTTCCAGAATTTACCCAACATACCGCACACAAACATGCCCGACATAACCGTTGAAATCATCTTAGTGATGTAGCCAATGATGTCGTTTGACGTCAGTGCGAACAGTAGTGCGAAGCCAATCACCACAACCAAAGCTAGACGAGAGTAGTTCAACATTGATTCTTTGTTTGGTACGCGGCCTGTGAACATCACGTACACGTCACGCAGTAGGATAGATACACCGGCAATCGCATCTGAGCTTGCACTCGACATGGTTGCAGATAGACCTGCGATAAGAACAATCATGCCTACGCCAACTGGAAGAACCGTTGCAGCTACGTATGGGAACGAGTAGTTCGGGTTATCCAGCGTTGGGTCAATAGCGTGTGCCGCCATACCTATGATTGCTGGAATAATAGAGAAGAAAAGGTACAACACACCAGAAGCGACAAATGAGCGACGGATAGTTGAAACATCTTTACCAGAGTAGATACGCTGACGGAATGAAGGTGTTGCAAGTACGCCCACACCGATAACCACAGCCAGAGAAACAGCAGGCAGAATGCCCAGTTTATCGATTGCTAAAAAGCTTGTAGCAGCAGGGTCCATCGCAGCGTAAAGGTTATCCATGCCACCAATGTGATCAACAGACATTACCGCCATTAGGATGAAGCCAGCAAAAAGGATGATTGCTTGAATCGTATCGGTCCATACAACTGCTGTGTAACCACCGATAACAACGTAGATAGTGAAAGCTGCAGCAATAATAATTTTCGCAAGGTTAAGGTCGATGTCTGCAATCCACGCTAGGTACATGCCGCCACCTAGAATGTGCGCACCTAACCAACCGATTGACGCGATAAAGATAAGTAGGCCAACCACGTTTTTTACGATTCGGTTAGCGCCAACGTAATAAGCCAGCTCTTCACTCATGGTCATGAAGTTCAGTTTACGAACCGGAGCAAACCAAAGTGCAAGCAATAGGATGCCGACAGCACCGCCAATTCCGTACAGCGCACCTGCCCAGCCATTTGCGTAGCCGAAGCCAACCGCGCCCATACTTGAACCCGTGCCGACCATAGTCGCAACCGTTGTACCAAGTACTAAGAATAATGGCAGGCCACGGCCGCCTAATAAGAAATCTTCGCCAGATTTTTGATTACGCGAGACAAACCAGCCTAACCAAATTAGAAAACATACGTACACGCCGAAGCCTGTAAGAAAAAGTGTGCTGTTCATTTGACACCTCTCAGTGAAATATTGAGTTCATTCTTGAACTTTATTTATGATTCATTCATTTTTATATTTCATATAATTACTTTATTGATTTTATCTATTTTAATTAAAGTAATTTTTATAAATGTAGGGTGAGAGTATTAAAGGATAATAACAGGGATGACTAACCCCTAATACTCTCTAAGTAGGTAATTGTGATTAGGTTATTACTAAACGCGATCCGCGCGGTAGCAAGTCACATCTACTTCAACCTTCACGTCTACAACTAGGTCGCAAACCATGCAGATACGAGCCGGTGGGTTAGCACCGAAGAACTCTTTGAATACCTTATTAAAAGATTGGAAGTAACGAGAATCCGTTAGCACAACCTTTACGTGCATTACGTCTTCTAGGCCGTAGCCCGCTTCAGTCATGATATCGACACAGTTTTGGATCGCTAGGCGAGACTGGTCAACAATGCCACCCTCTACCACTTCACCATCTGTCATCGGTGTCTGGCCAGAAACGTATAGGAAACCACCCGCTTCAGTTGCGCGTGCAAATGGTAAATGTTGTCCGCCTGTACCTGTACCGCCTTCAACACCGTAACGTTTAATAGTCATTTTTTAACTCCACTTCTTTATAGATAATATTGGTTCTGTTCCAATATATTTAAATTAATTCGTCGTTTTCTTATTACTGTATATCTAATAAAATAATTAAATTCTAATTACGGTAAATAAAAACGCCTGAACGATTATTTTTCACTTTTCCTTTTTGGTAAGTTAACTCACCATTTACAAATACACTTTCGATTCCCTCAGCAACTGACATAGGATTTTCAAATGTTGCTGTGTCTTTAATATTCTTTGGATCAAATAAAACTAAATCGGCAAATGCGTCTTGGCGAATCTCACCTCTTCCCGCGAGGTTGTAGCGCTTCGCAGACATTCCGGTCATTTTGTGAATCGCTTCTGGCAGCGCAAACAGTTTTTCATCTCGGCAGTAGTGGCCTAAGACTTTCGGGAAAGTGCCCCACAATCTTGGATGTGGATGCGGGTCATTTGGTAAACCATCAGAACCAACCATGGTCAGCTTGTATTTCAATACGCGCTTTACGTCGTTCTCATCCATGCAGTGGTAAACCGCACCGGCTGGTTGAAGCGCTTTTGCTGCGTCCATCAGTGGTAGGTTCATCTCATCAGCAATCTGCTTAAGCGTTTTGCCTGCATGTTCAGGCTTTGCTTTAGACCAAGTGATGAAGATGTCGAAATCGTCTGTCACCTGTTTCAGATCTAATGTCGAAGAGCTCGCTGAGTATGGATAGCAGTCGCAAGACACATCTTGGTGCTCTGAAACCTTGTCCATCAAATCAAGCACTTCAACAGTTCTGCCCCAGTTGCCTGCACCTGCACATTTAAGGTGAGAGATAACAACCGGTACTTTCGCGTATTGGCCTGTCTCAAACGCCTCTTCCATCGCGCTTAAGATCTCTTCAAATTCGGTACGCATATGCGTGGTATAGATGCCGCCATGGCTAGACAGCACTTTGGCTAACTGCATCACCTCATTCGCGTTGGCTTGCTTCGCACTTGCGTAAGCCAAACCAGAACTCAAGCCTAATGCGCCCTGCTCCATTGCTAAATCAAGGTTGCTTTGCATTGCTGCAATTTCTTCTTCGCTTGCGGTGCGTTGTAGGTCGTCCATCACTTGGTTACGCAGTGTGGTGTGGCCAACTAACGCTGCTACGTTCACCGCTGGTTGCGCCTGCTCCACTGCTTGTGCATACGCGGCAAAGGTTGGGTATTTGAAATCAACCTGCGCGCCTAAAAGGTTCATTGGGTCTGGTGGGTCGCCGGCCAAAACTGTAGGTGATGCACTGATACCGCAGTTACCAACAATCACGGTTGTCACACCTTGGCTGATCTTTGGTAGGCAGTCAGGGTAACGAATAACATTGGTATCGTCGTGTGTGTGTACATCGATGAATCCAGGAGCCAATGCTAAGCCTGCTCCCTCAACCAACTGGCTGCAATCTTCATGATCGATTTTGCCAATTTCGGCGATTTTTCCATCTCGGATTGCTACATCGGCACAAAACGATTGTTCGCCGGTGCCATCAAACACCTCTACATTTTTAATTATCGTATCGAACAACATTTCTCACTCTCTCAATCCACTTTGTTGATGGAGCTATATTAGAAATCCAGCCGATTATTTTCAGTGACAAAACACACATAATATTTTAATTTGCGTGATAGTTTCTATCACAAAACACATTACAGATATATTTAAACATTAAATAACAACCACTTAAATCATGTTAGGAATCAGCAATGAAACATAACCCTGCACAAAAAGATGTTATAAAGTATCAAAAAGATAGTTTCATCTTGACTGAAAAAGGCCAAAAAGGGAGAGCTGTATCACAATCTGAGAACGGTGTTTATCGACTGGTTGATGAAGACATTTCGCTTCCGGTAGCAATTATCAAACAATCAGCGTTGACCAATAACCTGAATTGGATGCAATCATTCGCCGATCATCATCAGGTTAAATTGTCGCCACATGGCAAAACATCGATGACGCCTGATTTCTTCCGTCAACAGCTAGAAAATGGCGCTTGGGGAATTACCGTTGCGACACCTGCACAAGCAGAAATTGCAGCAATGGCAGGCGCAAAAAGAATCATCATGGCTAACCAATTGGTAGGTAAAACCAACATGGCGATCATCGAACAGCTTATTAGTGAGTTCGACGTTGATTTCTATTGCTGTGTGGATTCATCGGTAAACGTGCAGCAACTCAACCAATACTTCGCCAACAAAAAGCAGACGCTAAAAGCTCTAATCGAGTTTGGTGTTCCGGGTGGCCGTTGTGGTTGTCGTTCACCTCAAGAAGTTTTAGAACTGGCTCAAACCATTCAAGATACGCCTGCACTTTCGCTAGCGGGTATTGAGGTGTATGAGGGCGTGATTCATGGCGACAATGCCGAGCAAGACATTCGTACCTTCTTAAATCAGGCGCTCACTTCGGTCGAAAGCCTCGCGTCAGATGGCTTAATTGTAGGGCAACCGATCATCACTGGCGCAGGTTCTGCTTGGTACGATGTGGTTGCAGAATGTTTGGCGAACCTAACCGATTACTTAGCGATCATCCGCCCGGGCTGTTATGCCATTCACGACACAGGTATTTATCTAGACGCTCAAAGCAAGGTGTTGCAACGCGCCGAGGTAAACCAAGGCTACGCGTGCGAATTGGGGGGTGATTTAGAATCGGCGCTTGAGGTGTGGGCTTATGTTATCTCTCGTCCTGAGCCAACCAAGTTAGTGGTTGGGCTAGGCAAGCGTGATGTGGCCTTTGATGCAGGTTTACCGATTGCCGAGCGCGGCTATCGCAATGGTGAAGCTATATCAGTGAAAGGCTTAACCTCTACTGCGGTGATGGATCAGCATACCTTTGTTGAAACTGACGGTTCTTCTGAGATTGAAGTGGGCGACATGATTGCTTTCTCCACCTCACATCCGTGTTTAACCTTCGACAAATGGCGCTACATTGCCATCAGCGATGACGACCATCAGGTAACAAACTGGGTGGAAACCTGTTTCTAAATCGAATTCTCGATAAGCTAGAATCAGCGAAACAATAAGATATACTAACGGGGCTAAGCTTTAGCGACCAATGACTAGGTATTAGCAAATAGCCCCATCAACAAAGGATCAGGATTCTTGAGTTTAGAAGTAGATATCATTTCACAGATTACGGAGCGTTTTCCCGTACTTCGTGATGCAGAGAAAAAAGTCGCCAAGCTGATCATGGACGACATTGATTTTGCTGCCAATGCCAGCATTACAGAACTTGCTGAGGGTGCTCAAGTCAGTGAAGCCACCATCACACGTTTTGCTAAAGCGATCGGCTGTAACAACGTGCGTGATATGAAGATCAAGCTTGCTCAGACACTAACCGTTGGCCAGCGCTTTATCCTCGAGCCTGTTGACCAAACGGGTTATCAAGGTATCTACGAATCGATCAAGCAGAGCCTAGACATCAACCGCACTCTGTTCAAAGAGCAAGACGTTGAAACCGCAGTCAGCTGGCTGCATAACGCCAGACAGATCATTGCTATTGGTATGGGTGGTGGTTCAACCATTGCTTCTCAAGAGCTGCAACATAGACTGTTTCGTTTGGGCTATCCAGTGGTGTCGTACAACGATGGCTTGATGTCACGTATGGTTGCAGCCACGGCAGATGCTAATGACGTAATGGTGATGATTTCAGCGACAGGCTTTACGCCCGTGATCACTGAAACTGCCGAGCTAGCCAAGCAGTACGGACTTAAGATTATCGCTATTACCCCACAAGACACACCGCTAGCAAAAATTGCGGATATCTTGTTACCAATCAAACATATGGAAACCGACTTCATCTACAAGCCATCAGCATCTCGCTACGCAATGCTGGCGTTGGTGGATGTGCTTTCAATGGGTATGGCAGTCAATCACAAGAACCGTTCGCGCGACAAACTACGTCGCTTGAAAGTTGCGCTCGATTCCTACCGAGGCGGTGGCGATAGACAGCCTCTCGGTGATTAACGAATCAAGGATAGAATGGACTTAAATTCTGGTGCGCGGCAGTCCTTTACCAGTTCATATAAGCTCATTTCCAATCCTGTGATTTGGATACCAGCATCCGTTAATCGGCGGATTGCCAGATCCTTGTTGAGCGCCGTTCTTGAACTAATACAGTCGCCAACTACCTGAACATTGTACCCAAGTTCCAACAACCCCATTGTGGTTTGATAAACACAAATGTGAGCCTCAATACCACACACTAACCAAGTATCCACGTCCTTGGCTTGCACCGCCTCAACAAACTTAGGCTCATCACACGCGTTGAAAGTGAATTTGGGTATCGGCTTAGCATCACTCAATAGGTCATTCAGTTCGTCGACCGTAGCACCTAACTTTTGTGGGTTCTGCTCCAAGCTAATAATTGGCAACCCCAAAATCTGCGCTCCTTGAGCTAACTTTCCGCAATTAGCAATCAGCGTATCGCTCTCATCAACAAGGCGTGCGAGCTTGCCTTGTACGTCCACAACCACCAAACCTGTGTTTTGTTTCGTTAGCATGTTTATTCCTTGTTTTAAACAGCCTGACTCACTAAGCAACCTGATGTGTATTTTTTCTACTATGTAACGATTCAGCTTACAAAGCCATACAGTAATACATACAAGACTACGGAATAATACTCACCAACGGTCGAAAGGTCGCAAAATAAAAATGATTGATACTGGCATGACATTTAAGAGTGAGTAACAAAGATGAACAAGATAACGAAATCAGCATTAGCACTGGGTTTAATCAGCGCAGTTTCTCTTCCAGCTTTAGCAGCAGGTACTGACGGCGGTGCGTACATTGGTGGCGGACTTAGTGTCTACCAAGATTCTGACACAGACGGTCACGGTAGCTTAGATTCAGATGGCATGGGCTACAACCTATACGGCGGCTACCAATTCAACCGTATCGTAGGTGTTGAACTTGGCTACACAGATTACGCAAACTACAAAAATAGCGCTGAAAAGCTGTCTCCGACGTCTGTTTCTTTGTCAGCAAATCTTGGTTACACATTCGACAACACAATCCGCCCATTCGTATTGGCTGGTTTAAGCTCTGTTGACCTAAACGCAAATAAGAGTGCTGGTTACGCTGATGACAGCGGTACGGGTTTCCACTTTGGTGTAGGTGTTGAATACACGCCAATCGAACACCTAACGCTACGCTTAATCTCGCAAGCGGATGCAGTGAGCGTAGACGACACAGTCCAATTTGGTAACTCTCAAATATCAGCTGGTGACCACACGCTTGCCTTCAAAAGCATTAGCTTCGGTGGTTCATACAACTTCTAATGTGATTGAACCACATAGAATAAGCTGAACATACTAATTCACTTTGCTGTTCCACCTTGTCATGAAGGTCACTCAGTAAAGTAAATTTTTTGTATCTACACACCTTAGCGTCATTTCACTTTAGCCAGTTTATCGCTCACCATCACTGATTGAGCTTTATGCGTTGATATTAGAGCTTTCTTGGTAGCGAGACTAAAATAAAGGGATAAGTGACACAGGAAGACAAGACCTATGAATCTACCACGCTTAAACATGTCGATAAACAAACTCCCTTTCGTTTTGGCAGTGTATTACCTGCTTGTCATTAACTTGCCTATCTCACGCGAACTGTTCAATATTCTTAGTGCCTCACAAGCCGAAAGCATTGGGTTTATCATCTCGATCCCATTTTTCTTTCTCGCCGCATTCAACTTTATCTTTCAAGTATTCAACTGGCCGATATTCGCCAAAGCTTTTTTTATCTTGTTATTACTTACTTCCTCTTTAGTCAGCTACAGCATGTTCAACTACGGCATTTTTGTAGACTATGGAATGATAGAAAACGTCTTCGAAACCAACAGCGGAGAGGCTGCTAGCTACCTAAGCAGCTATTCTATTTTATGGTTTGTTCTGATGGGAGGAGTCCCGTCACTGCTGCTTTTATTTACGGATCTTGAAAAAGAATCTTGGAAAGATTTTGCTATTTGGAAGGCGATTGGATTGCTCTCTTCGTTGATCGTCATTGCCATCATTGCCGGGTTGTTTTACAAAGATTACGCATCGATTGGTCGTAATAACTCTCATCTTAAAAAGATGATCATTCCGACCGAATACGTCGCTTCAACCGCAAAATACATCAACAATACTTACATCAAAGAACCGATTCCTTACCAAGAAATCGGCTTAGATGCGCAGCTAAAACCAGAAGCTAAACAAGCTGAAAAACCAACCTTATTGGTGTTTGTTCTTGGTGAAACGGCACGTGTATATAACTACCAATATTATGGCTATGAGAAAGAAACCAATGCTCATACCAAACCCTATAACCCGATCTTTTTCTCTGATGTTCAGTCATGCGGAACAGCCACTGCGGTTTCTGTGCCGTGTATGTTTTCTAACATGAATCGCAGCAACTACGATCGTGATAAAGCCTACAACCAAGATAACGTAGTCGACATTATGAACCGCGCGGGCATTCACTCTATCTGGCGAGAGCACGATGGTGGAGACAAGGCGGTCGCACATCGAATCAAAGAGATGACTCTCGTCGCCAAAGACAGCGACCCGCTGTGTAATAACGATGTGTGTTATGACACAGCCATGCTAGAGAACTTCGAACAAGATACTCAAGATCTTAAACAAGATAGCATCATTTTCTATCATATCTCCGGATCTCACGGCCCAACTTACTTTGAGCGATACCCAGAAGATCATAAGAAGTTTGTGCCAGACTGCCCACGTTCTGATATCGAAAACTGCACCAAAGAGCAAGTGGTCAACACCTACGACAACACCATCTTGTACACAGATTTCTTTCTATCACAGGCTATTCAGAAACTAGAGAAACTCACCGATAAGTACAATGTCGCGCTGATGTACATTTCCGATCACGGAGAATCATTGGGAGAAAATGGCATCTACTTACACGGCATGCCTTATTCATTGGCACCGAAAGAGCAAACCCATGTGCCTATGATCCTATGGATGTCTGATGGTTTCGCCGAGCAGAAAGGGATAAACCAGACCTGCTTAAGAAAGGCAGGCAAAGAACAGAGCTTCTCCCAAGATAACCTGTTCGATTCTTTACTCGGCCTAATGGATGTACAAACCAAAGAATACCGAGAAAACCAAGACATTTTTGCTGCGTGTCGGTAGTGTTTTTGCTTATGTAAACCATCGGAAAACTCGAGTTGCCTGAACAAGCTCTCCTCAACTTCCCCTAAAAAGAAAAGACCTCGGTCTTTTCTTTTTTTTCGTCGCTAACATGGAGCCAGAGTGCTAATTTATAACGACGAAACAATGAGCTACATTTAATAGAGACAATAATGGAAGAGTCCGTCGTACTCCAAAGACCAACATGTCTTATTAGGCTTCATCTCACTCACATCGCTCATTGAACTTACCACGATTAAGCTCAGTTCAATACCGCGCCTGAATGGCGCATAATATCAATGTTTACGTCATATCATTAAGGACAAATGAATGGACGCTTTCATAATTTCAAGCTGGCAATTTTCTGAGGGGGTGGCACATGAACACACCACCAGCCCAGCCTCATTCGAGCAATCAACTTGGTATCACTGCCAAAGAGATGCTGACGGTTTGAGAGAATGGCTCCACAGTAATACGGTTCCAAATGCCATCATCGATTCATTACTCACCGATGACACCCGCCCTCGGTTCGAACAATTTGGCCACGACTGTTTTTTGATGATTCTGCGAGGCATTAATCTAAACGAAGGTGCTAACCCTGACGACATGCTTAGCCTACGCATCTTATGGTACAAAGGCACTTTAATATCGACACGTAAAGTTCCTTCAAAAGCGGTCAGTAATCTGATATCTGATCTCAAACAAAACCAAGGCCCTACATCATTACCTGATGTGTTGTTGGGCATGATCCGTGGAATCAACCACAGTATTTCAACCTTCCTAGCACCCGTCGAACTATTAATTGACGAGTTAGAATCTACATCCAATATCGACATAAGATCCATTAACGCTCTACATTCAAGGCTACTCAGACTAAGGCGTTATTTGAAGCCACAGAAATACGTTTTTGAAGATTTAATGAGTGACCTACCTGCGCCATTGAGTAAGCACAACAGTCATATAAAGAACAGCCTTGATACCATCCTGAGAATTAACGAGTCTGTTGAGTTTTACATCGAACAAATTAATGTATTTTTAGCGAGCCTAAGTCAGCAACAAGCTGAAAAAATGAATAGAAATACGTACCTATTTTCTATCATTGCAGGTATTTTCCTCCCTGCTGGGTTTTTCACCGGTTTACTGGGTGTCAATATCGCTGGGATACCCGGAACAGATAACCCGATAGCATTTCCACTATTTTGCGTTGGGCTGCTCGTGGTCATAGCGGCAGAGGTCGTTATTTTGAAAAAATTGAGGTTTATTTAATGGTTGAGTTTTTGCAATCCAATATGTGGCTTAGACAAGTAGTTTTAGGTTTACTTCTTATCACTGTGTATTGGGTGATCAAACGCTTAGGTAAGAACTGGATAGAAACATTAGCGGAAAATAAACGTGTCGAATTGAAGCGAAAGCAGTTCGTGATTAAGTGTTTCAATATTGTTCTGTTTCTACTCTTCATCGCTGTGTTTACGATTGTTCTTAACTTGGGTTTTGGTGATATTTCTCTGTTCTTGTCTTCGATATTTGCGGTGCTGGGTGTCGCTTTATTCGCGCAATGGTCGATTCTAAGTAACCTCACAGCCAGCGTACTAATATTTTTCGTCTTCCCTTATCGCATTGGCGACAGAGTAAGAGTCGCGGAGAAAGACGAAGACATCAGCGGTGTGATCATCGATATCACCATGTTCCATGTTATTCTTCGACACAGTTCGGGCAACATTATCACCTACCCTAATAACCTGATCCTACAAAAAGGCGTAATCAAAGTTTTGGTTGAACCGGAAGCAAAAAGTGAAGCAGGTGATACTGAGCTAACCAAAACTGAAAATTCAGAATCATAAGATCTACTGGTGCCTTAGATATCGGCAAGTCAAACAGATAGACACAGCGAACTGATTCGTAAGATATTAAAAGAGCTTAGTTCGACATGGATTGCAAAACTTGGCGATAAAGGACATTAGAGAGAAGCTTCAATAAGGTAAAAAGTCTAACACCCAATACTTACGCCAAACAAGGCGGATTAACCATAGATGTGTATGGTGGAGTGAGATCTGACTAACCCACCTTTTCTCTATGACGAACGCACTGTTTATAACTTACACCTCTGCCTTTTGTGTCTCATTCGTAGCAAGTTTTATTGAGTTTAGAATTGCGACTAAATATACTGGGGACATCATCAGACGGAGGACAAAAATGAATAATAAAAACAAACATATAGTTTTAATTCATGGTCTATATATGCCTGCGTTGATCATGCAGTATCTGGATAGAAACTTCAAAAAACGCGGCTTTACAACGCACAAGTTTGCCTACAACTCGCTGCGTTTCCCTTCTGCAGCCAAACGCCTCAATCGCTTCGTGAATGCTCGCTTTAATGAATACGATGAGGTCTATTTCTTTGGTCACTCACTCGGTGGCTTACTCATTCGTCACTACTTTAAGTTTTATCAGCCCAATTTTGCCGACACCTGCATTATTACCGCAGGGACACCGCACAATGGGGCAACTATCGCCAAAACACTGTCGAATCATGGGCTTGGTTTTATATTTGGTTCGAGCAAAATGATCTTAAGCGATGGCCTGGGTGACTACGATATTGATGTGCCGATTGGCGTGATTACAGGTACCTACGACGCCGGAGTCGGACGTATTGTTCTGGGAAGAAACCCGGGCGATGGCACAGTCACACTCGAAGACGCCAACCTGAGAGGAGCAACGGATACTTACGCCCTCAAACTCAACCACACGGCGCTCGTCTACTCCAAAGAAGTCGTAACACTGTCGGCTCAGTTCATCGAACACAGAGCTTTTAAGGACGCTTCATAGCTTATTTCCATTAGCTTTTGCGCGTTGACTCCTGTATCGAGCTCTGTTCTCTTATATGTGAAAGACAAAAACAAAAATACCACTCTGCGATAAGAGTGGTATTCAAAGATTCATTACTGAAAGTGAGTGCTTGTTATACTTTCTATACTTGTTACAAGCGATTAACTCGTGTTGGTAGGAACACCTCACCCAACATGCATCGCACCGAACCACCACCAATGTCTTCAATCGTTTTCACGTTAAATGGTAGCAGCTTGCCATGTGTCGAAAGCTGAGCTAGTTGGGCTGGAGAAAACGCATCGTAAGCCGATTGAGACATCGCGATCACCTTGTCGCCATTCACGGTTTCAAGCTGCAGGATGTTGCCACAGAAACGGTTCATCTGATCAATTGAGATAGAGATAACCTGCTTATCTTTAGCAAGCGACTTCACCACAAAGCGGCGTTCAAACTCAGGAATCACTTCATCACAGATCACGCAGAAGTTATCGCCAATCGCCATCATCACATTGGTATGGTAAATCGGTTGGCCAGACGGTAATGCCGTTTGGAACGAGACCACGCGAGAATAACCAATGCGCTTCGCATAATCTTCTAACACTTCGCGGTCACAACGCTGAGAAAGCGCAGCGTAGATGGTCTTGTTGATATGGTCGATAACCATCACGCCCGTGCTCTCTAGATAAGAACCTTGCGCGATGTAAGACTCTAGAGACTCGCTATGGTTAACAATGCGACCCGACGCTTCTAACGCTTCAATAAGAGCATTTGGCTTAACTTCATTCTGACGGTTTTCACACGCCATAGGGAACGTGAATAAGCTTCCATCACTACAGGTACTGAACCAGTTGTTTGGGAAAACAGCATCCGGAGTTTCAACGCCCAATTCTGGGTAATCAAACTCTACAACTTGCACACCTTCTTTACGCAACGAAGCGACCATAGCTTTAAATTCGGCCATCGTTTCTACTTTCACCTCAGCTTCGGTCAGATTAACTCTGTGCTGAAATTCGTTATCACGTGCTGTTTCTTCGTTAAATTTAAACTCTTTTGGTGGCACCATAACAACGCAATTGGCGTTTTGAACATTAGTGATATGAAGTGATTTTTTGTGTAGGTTTAACATTTCAACCGTCCCTATCTTTTATTTACTTCAGAATTGTAAACAACTTGTTACGACAAGATTCACTGAAAAGAATATTGATTTGAATATTTATCCAAAACAATTACTGCAGATCTTAGATTAATCGGTAATTTTTACTGCAAGATAACAGCACATCAGAAAGAACCAACTGTATGCATATTCGTTAAGTCACTTTATGGATAAATATTCTGATTCCATTTTCTCGCCCATCACGAGTTTTGATTACAATTCAATCCATTTAACGTTAGGATTATCACCGTTGCATAACAATCAATTACGTTTGAAATAAGCTTAACTTTTCCTGTCTAATTCAATCTAAAATAAGCGTCATGAAAGACACTCTTTGGACCTTTCCTGTATCGCTTAGACAAAGTTTTAGTGCTTTAAAGCCAAGTGCCTAAATAGGCGCTAGAACAAAATCCATCGAATGACTTAATACTGATAAGAACCCATGGGCGCTTATATAATTTCAAACTAAGACAGTTAAATTTCGAATCAAGACCATAAAAACAAAGCTGCACCAACGATGCAGTCGCTTATAGATGCACTAGTTTATAAAGGGAAATCTATGTACAAGAAATTTGAAGGCTTTACTGAAGCCTTTCCAAAGGGAGAGCCGATACAACCTCCTACTGGAATACTGGCATTCTGCCGCCATTACACTCGAGGTTTTGAAAAACCGTTAATCTTGCTCGGCCTAATGAGCATGACCATCGCGATCATCGAAGTCGCGTTGTTCGGTTACATGGGCCAACTGGTTGATTGGCTATCAACAAGCAACCCAGACACTTTCTTAGCAGACAACGAATCGACATTGATGGGGCTCGGTATTCTGCTGTTGGTTGTGATGCCAATCTTGATCAGTGTTTACTCGCTATTGCTTCACCAAACTTTGCTGGGCAACTACCCAATGTCGATTCGTTGGTTAGCACACCGCTACCTTTTGAAGCAAAGCCTGTCCTTCTATCAAGATGACTTCGCCGGACGTGTCGCGACCAAAGTGATGCAAACCTCGCTTGCAGTGCGCGAAACTGTGACCAAGATGGTCGATGTGTTTGTCTACGTGACGGTTTACTTCACGGCGATGCTGTTCATGCTTGCTGAATCAGATTGGCGCTTGATGGCTCCGATGCTGATTTGGCTATTCGTTTACATCGGTATTCAACTGCACTTCGTGCCAAAGCTAAAAGACGTGTCTTCAGAGCAAGCGGATGCTCGTTCACTGATGACAGGTCGTATTGTTGATAGCTACACCAACATCGCGACGGTGAAATTGTTCTCACACAGTAAAAGAGAAACCGAATACGCCGAAGAAGGCATGGAAGGCTTCCTAGATACTGTGCACCGCCAAATGCGCTTGGTAACCGGCTTCAACATCTGCGTGGAATTCGCTAACTATCTATTGGTGTTCAGCATTGCGGGTATCTCTATCTACCTATGGCTAGATAGCGCAATCACCGTGGGTGCAATCGCGATTGCGGTCAGCTTGGCTCTGCGTATTAACGGCATGTCGAAATGGATCATGTGGGAAATTGGTGGTCTGTTTGAGAACCTTGGTACCGTGATTGACGGCATTAAAACTCTGTCTAAGCCTATTGCTATTGAAGACAAGAAAGACGCGAAGCCTCTGGAGGTTCCACAAGGCGGTATCAACTTCGACAATGTAAGCTTTAACTACGGTGAGAATAAGGGGGTGATCAACAACCTAAACCTCAACATCAAACCGGGTGAAAAAGTGGGTTTGGTTGGCCGTTCAGGTGCAGGTAAATCGACCCTAGTTAACTTACTACTGCGTTTCCACGATGTAGAAAGTGGTCGCATCCTGATTGATGACCAAGAGATCTCGAGCGTTACTCAAGACTCACTGCGCAGCAATATTGGTATGGTGACCCAAGATACCTCACTGCTGCACCGTTCGATCAAAGACAACATTCTTTACGGTCGACCAGAGGCATCAGACGAAGAAGTATACGCGGCAACTAAACAAGCACACGCGCATGAGTTTATCGAAACGCTAACCGACCCGTTTGGCAACATTGGTTACGATGCTCAAGTAGGTGAACGTGGCGTTAAGCTTTCTGGTGGTCAGCGTCAACGTGTCGCTATCTCACGTGTTCTTTTGAAAAATGCACCACTATTGGTTCTCGATGAAGCAACTTCTGCACTCGATTCTGAGGTAGAAGCGGCCATCCAAGAGAGCTTAATTGAGCTAATGGAAGGCAAAACGGTTATTGCGATTGCACACCGCCTGTCGACCATTGCAGCGATGGATCGCCTGATCGTACTCGACCAAGGCAATATCGTTGAAGAAGGCACTCACCAAGAGCTGATTACACAAAATGGCATCTATGCTCAATTGTGGAATCACCAGACCGGTGGCTTTATTGCCGATGATCTTGAGCAAGCTACGAACGCTTAATTTTTGTGCTATTTTAAAAGTGCGATGTGATTCACACCAATTTGTTTATTAGCGGTAAATTACACATGGCAGAATGTTATGTCGTAATTATATAATGACATTAACACCAAAGACGCCTCGCTTGCGCGTTCTGGAATAAGGCTAGACTTCGGGGGGAGGCTAGCCTTTTTATGCCTGCTATTTGGCGCTCTTTGCTACCTGTCCAATAAACTTCATCGATCCTTTTGTTTTTTTCTTGGCGTTTTTTTCTTAAAATGCGCGCAATATTCTTTCTAGAGATCAACCATGAACAAAAGTGTCTTAACTAACGTTATTACGTTAGCACTGCTTGCTGGCGGCTATGCGACAGCAAACCAATACTTGCTTTATGCAGGCCTATTCGCCTTTTCTGGTGCCATCACCAACTGGCTTGCGATTCACATGTTGTTCGAGAAAGTACCCGGCCTATACGGTTCTGGAGTGATTCCAGCGCGCTTTGAAGAGTTCAAGGCAGCCATCAAGCAACTGATGATGGAGCAATTCTTTACAGAAAGTAACATCGACCGCTTCCTAAGCAGCGAGATGACAGGAAAGTCGCTCAATCTAGAGCCTGTGATTCAGAAGATCGACTTTAACCCTGCATTCGACTCACTGGTGCATGTTATCGAGAACTCTCAGTTTGGCGGTATGTTGGCAATGTTTGGTGGCACAGAAGCACTAGAACCAATGAAAGCGCCGTTTGTTGAGAAAATGCAAGAATCTGTAATTGAAATCAGCAAGAGTGACTCTGTAAAAAATGCCATCAAAGACGAGCTAGAATCGCCTGCGATGATGGATGAAATTAAAGAGAACATTGAGGCGATCATCGATCAGCGCTTGAATGAACTAACACCAAAACTGGTTAAAGAGATGGTTCAGACCATGATCAAGAAACACCTTGGCTGGCTTGTGGTTTGGGGCGGTGTATTCGGTGGTGTGATTGGCTTAATCTCTGCGGCCATTACGCTTTAAGGCGAACACGTTTATCGGATTGCTCTTTATCTGACGCTCAACAAAAAATGGAAGCTTATTAGCTTCCATTTTTTATATCTAAATCACCTTGGTAAGGTGAAAGCAGGCCACTATTTTAGAGTTGCCAACAACTCAGGGTTCACGCCAAAACCCTTTTTATGCTCTTCAATCACCACTTCACTGCGTGTCTGAATCACACCAGGTAAGGTGCCCAACTTAGTTGCCATAAACGCTTGATACGCCTTCATGTCTTTCACTCGAACCTTGATCATGGTGTCAAAGTCACCCGACAGTGAGTAGCACTCTTCCACCTCAGGCATCATCTCTACCGCTTGGGCAAATTTGTCGAAGATCGAAAAGCTAGTCTGATCGAGACGGATATGAATAAAGACTTGAACATCGAGTCCCAGCTTTTCTGAACAAAGCTCAGCATGATAGCCCGTGATGTAGCCCTCTTTCTCCAATCGCTTGAGTCTATCAGAGCAAGGTGACGTCGTAAGGTTGACCTGTTTTGCCAGTTCAACAACAGGTAAACGCCCTTTCATATGCAGAATTCTTAGTATCTCTTTATCGATACGATCGAGCTGATGCTGAGACATAACATTCCTTAAACATTCTAAATTCCGCTCAGTATATTCCATACCAAGTGCAATCGAAGAAAACCTCGCTCACACATTTAAAAACTAAATGCACGGATGATATTCACGCCAGATATAAACACATACAAATAGATAAGAACCCTTATAAATCAAACTCTGGTTATTAACAAATTATTATAGAAATGACCCGATTAACAAATAAGTTGAGCCGGAAACGAAAGAAAGGATATAGGCCAAAGTGAATAATATAATTATCAAAGAGAAAGGATGACTCTATTATGAAAACGCAAGAACTCGCATATAAACCTTACGGTATTGGTTCATGGACACACGTAACGGTATCAAAAGATGTTGCTCAGGCACTAGCAAATGAATACTCAAACTATGGTTGGGATGTGAAGATTGATGGCGACGCCATTGTTGCCGAGCTAGCACTCAAAGCCGCATAGAAACGCAAAAACCTCCTAAAACGGAGGTTTTTTGATCTAAATTAGTGAGCGCTTACTGTAAGTTAAGCTAAACCAATTTGGGGTACAGTACTTCCTGTTTCGCAACGACAATTGCACGTGCGGCAGAAGTGCTGAGTTTCCATATCGTAGTACAGGTTTCCACTAAATAGTTTTGACGTCCATTGCATCATACGGCCAGAAGCTGTCTCGGGCTCTGATTCACAACGTTTCATTATAGACTTATGTAGTGTTGTTTTTTTACATCCTTTGCAATAGAGATCAGGCATACCTTTGTCCTATAGGTCTTTAGTGGTTACTGACAATTGACACATCATGTCCAATTCGGTTCCACAATTCACCGAGCTAATGACAAAAGTGAGCGCCAAGTTCAAAAAATAGCCATTTTTCTATTTTATTTTTTGACATCAAACGCCACCAACAAGACAGACCTTTCATTTCTCGCTCAAGATCCTTCGCTTTCGATTTACATTGTAAACCCCCATTTCAATATCAGAAAACCTCGAATAAACTTAATTTGAAATAAGACAAAGGTCGTACTCACATAAAAAAATAGAGCCACCGAAGTGACTCTATTGTTTTTAGCTCATGTTCTTTGCTAATTCACATCTGTTTTACAATGTAAATTAGTCTAGCTCAACGAGGTTCTTCTCGAACTCAGCGTGTTGCTTCTTAACTTCGTCTTCAGGCTCGCCAGTAATTAGGCTCACGATAACGATAGAAAGCGTCGATAGGATGATTCCCGGTACGATTTCGTACACATCGAACCAACCGCCCGTGAACTGCTTCCAAAGAACAATCGTAACACCACCAACCACGATACCCGCTAGAGCGCCGTTACGGTTCATACGAGACCAGTATAGGCTCAACACGATAGCTGGACCAAATGCAGCACCGAAACCAGCCCATGCATAAGATACAAGGCCAAGAACTGAACTGTCTGGCGTCATCGCTAGCACAAGTGCAATTAGAGAGATTAGGATTACCGCGAAGCGGCCTACACGAACGATCTCTTCAGACGTTGCGTCTTTCTTCAGAATTTGCTTGTACAAGTCTTCTGCCATTGCAGATGAAGAAACAAGAAGCTGTGAATCAGCAGTACTCATGATTGCCGCTAGGATTGCAGCAAGTAGGATACCGGCGATGACTGGGTGGAACATTGCGTTAACAAGAAGCATGAAGATCTTCTCGCCATCGTCTAGTTTAGGCGCGCCGGAGTTAGTCACGTAGATTAGACCAACAAGACCTACTAGCATTGCACCAACCATAGACAGAGCAGACCATACCACCGCGATACGACGCGCTGTTGTTAGGTCTTTGTTGCTACGTGTTGCTTTGAAACGAGCAAGGATGTGTGGCTGACCGAAGTAACCCAAGCCCCATGCCGCTAGCGAGATGATCGCGATAGCAGAAAGTGGCTCACCTTTCACATCATTCCATAGCGTGAGAAGCTCTGGGTTGATGTTGTGAAGATCAGTCGATAGCTGACCAAGACCACCGTTCATCGCTGCGATTGGTACAATCAATAGCGCAGCAGACATCAGCAGACCTTGAACCAAATCCGTCCAAGATACCGCAAGGAAACCACCAAATAGCGTGTAAGAAACCACACATACTGTACCGATGATTACCGCTGTTGTGTAATCTAGGCCGAATACTGTTTCAAACAATTTACCACCTGCTACCAAGCCAGAACTTGTGTAGAAAAGGAAGAATAAAAGGATAAAGAAAGCAGAAATTGTTTGGATCAGCTTAGAATTATCATTGAAACGACGAGATAGGAACTCAGGTAGCGTCAGTGATTCTGTTGTAATGCTGTAAGTACGCAGACGCTTAGCACTGATTAACCAGTTCGCCCAAGTACCAACTAGCAGGCCACCAGCAAGCCAGAATGCTTCAAAACCAGCAGCATAAGCGTAACCCGGTAGACCAAGTAGTAGCCAACCACTCATGTCTGATGCACCAGCAGAAAGTGCAGCAGGCCATGGGCCTAGCGAACGACCACCTAGGAAGTAGTCTGTCGAGCTAGAAGTACGTTTGTAAGCGATAACACCGATTGCCAGCATCATAATTAGATACGCAATGAACGTCGTCGTTATTGCAAAACTGTTTTCTATCATTTGATAGTCCTCATTTGTAAAAAGCCTTCCATACCTAATTCAATGCAAGACACTCACCGTAAAGGCAAGCGAGTGCATTGAGTTAGGTATTGAGGCTCCAAGGCACTATGAGTTAAATCCAAAGATGGTGAAACCAACAATGGAGAAAACAAAAGTGCTTAGAGCCAATGTTACTGAAGGTTAGTGAGCTTCGCTTCCAAGTTCGAGCAAGGTCGCGTTACCGCCCACGGCTGTTATATTTATAGTTCGCGTACGCTCGGTAATGAAACGCAGCGATAAGTGTGGATCGTGAGCAACATGCATTGCTGTCAGATCCGTTTCAGCTACTAAACTGACGATGGCACCGTCACGCTTAGCAAGTTGTAAATTGATAGCTTGAGCCGTTTGTGAGTTACCTACGTAACCTGCGCTACGTACATCGCAAGACAGCAGCTGTTGAGCAGCGTCGTACGAGGCAACCTGTACCAAGTTAGTTGGTAGATTCGCTTGTTTCGCGGCGTCAGCAATTAAGGTATTGAACTGCACGTCATCACTGCACAGTTGCACGCTGTTACCCGCTAATAGTGCTGCGGTAATCATCGCGGTTGCTGTTTGCAGTGCTGGCACTTTCTCTTCGCAATCATCAACAATCACCAAAGCCACGCCACGACCTGCAGCATACAGCTCATTGGTTTCGCCCGTAGGCCCCGCCATGAGGTGATGCTCAGAAAGCAGTGCAGACGCTTGCTCTAGATGATAAGTCGCCACAGCTGCCAAAGGCGCAGATTGGCTTTCGATCTCTGATTTGAATGAAAGTACCTGAGCACTCTTATGATCAAAATCGGTAAGATTCCATTGTTCCCACGCTAACAAAGCATCAGAAAAACCTGTCACTTGATGAACCATGATACTGCTCCTTATGCCTTGTCTTGTGATTGAGAAAACTGAACATCAGTAAAGCGATATAGGTAGTGAGGACCACCCGCTTTAGGGCCTGTACCCGACAAGCCTTGACCACCAAATGGTTGTACACCAACAACAGCGCCGACCTGGTCACGGTTGATGTAACAGTTACCCACACGAACGTGTTTTTCGATCCAACGGTAAGTTGTCTCGTTACGGCTGTGGATGCCCATGGTTAAGCCAAAACCGGTTTGGTTAATTTGGTCTACCACTTGCGCCAGTTCACTCGCTTTGAAGCGAACGATATGCAGTACAGGACCAAACTGCTCTTCTTTCAAACAGCTGATGTCATCGATTTCAAATGCACTTGGTGGAACAAAGTCACCATGTTCACAATCCGCTCCTAGAGAAAGTTGAGCCACTTTCTTCTGGGTCTTAGTCATATTTTCTAGGTGCGTCATCAACTTCTGCTTCGCGTTTTGGTCGATAACTGGGCCCACATCCGTTTTATGAAGATGTGGAATACCAACGCTTAGCTCATCCATCGCACCGTGAATTAGTCCAATCACGCGATCTGCAATGTCTTCTTGAATGTAAAGCACACGTAGCGCAGAACAACGTTGACCTGCTGAAGCAAAGGCAGAACGAATCACATCACGAACCACTTGTTCAGGCAGTGCAGTACTGTCGACGATCATCGCGTTCTGACCACCGGTTTCCGCGATAAACGGTACTGGTTTAGCGTTGCGGCTTGCTAGTGACACGTTAATGCGTTGTGCAGTTGGGGTTGACCCCGTGAAGGCAACGCCTGCAATCGCATCGTGGCTAGTTAGCGCACTGCCGATCTCTGCACCACGACCAGGTAGAAGTTGAATCGTGCCAGCAGGGAAGCCCGCTTCATTCATCAGTTCAACCGCGCGAGCCGCAATCAAGCTTGTTTGCTCTGCAGGTTTCGCCACAACCGTGTTACCCGCCACTAGTGCAGCTGTAATTTGGCCAAGGAAGATCGCCAATGGGAAGTTCCAAGGGCTGATACAAACGAATACACCACGACCTTGTCGCGAAGCGATTCGAGTTAGACCATCAAAGCCTTTTAGCTCAAAACCTTGTAGGTTGTTCGCTTGTTTTGCGTAGTAACGACAGAAGTCGACCGCTTCACGCACTTCATCAATGCTGTCGTGAATTGTCTTACCCGCTTCTTGATGACAAATTGCCACCAGCTCAGCCAGGTTTTCTTCCATCAGATCCGCCAGCTTCTCAAGCGCAGCGGCTTTGGTTTCAACCGATGTCGCATTCCAATCAGCAAATGCGGCGTCTGCACCAGTGATCGCTGCGGAAACATGATCAAGGTTTGCAAAAGCCACCTGACCCACGCTAATACGACGATCGTAAGGTGCTGTTACTTGTTCAACATTCTGATCAGCCTTGATCATGCTTTCGGCAAGAGATTCGCCGTTGATCACAGGTCCAGCAGTCCATTGATTGTTCAAAAAGCCTTTTACTTGCTCTTCAAACTGATGCGCTTCGCTCTCGATATCAATGTTCACACCGTATGAGTTCTTACGCTCAGGGAATACCGCTGGCGGCAGAGGAATCTTAGTGTTGTTCAACGTATCGAATGCCAAAAGCATGTCGACTGGATGCTGTGTTAGCTCTGCTACAGGGCAACGAGCATCAACCAAACGGTGTACAAACGAGCTGTTTGCACCATTCTCTAACAGACGACGTACTAGGTATGGCAGTAGATCTTTATGGCTACCAACTGGCGCGTAAATACGTACCGACTGTTGGTAAGCTTCCATTGCATGGTTGTAAAGTGAATCACCCATGCCGTGTAAGCGTTGGAATTCAAAGTCTTTATGGTCTGTCATCACTGCAATAGCGGAAACCGTATGAGCATTGTGGCTAGCAAACTGCGGGAAGATATTGCCACGAACACTTGGGCTCAATAGATAACGCGCACACGCTAGGTAGGCTACATCAGTCGCTTCTTTGCGAGTGTAAACAGGGTAGTTATCGAAACCAGCTTGTTGTGACCATTTGATCTCACTATCCCAGTAAGCACCTTTAACTAGGCGAAGTGGGATTAAATCACCCTGCTCTTTTGCTAGGCGGTTTAGCCAAACCAGAACCGGTAACGCACGCTTTGAATACGCTTGAATAACCAGACCAAACTTGCCCCAGCCTTTCACTAGCTCGCTGCGATACAGTTTTTCGAATAACTTAAGCGAAAGCTCTAGGCGATCCGCTTCTTCTGCATCAATCGTGATCGCAACATCAAGCTCAATCGCACGGCGCAGTAACTGCTCTAGCGTGTCGCATAGCTCAGTCAGTACGCGGTCTTCATTCGCCACTTCATAACGTGGGTGAAGCGCAGAAAGCTTGATAGAAACAGACGGTGCTGGGCTAGATTTTGAAGAGACGTATGTGTCTCGACCTACGGCTTCAATCGCCATTAGGTAATCTTTGAAGTATTTGTTTGCGTCAGCAGTGGTCAGTGCCGCTTCACCTAGCATGTCGTATGAGTAGGTAAAACCTTTGTCACGCATAGACTTACCGTTCTTCTGCGCTTCAGCAATGCTGCGACCAAGAACGAATTGGTGACCCATCACCTTCATCGCTTGGTGCATCGCTTTACGAATCACCGGCTCAGAAAGCTTGTTCACTAAACGGTTAACCGCTTGACCTGCACTCTGCTCTTTAGATGAAAGTCCAACCACCTTGCCTGTTAGCATTAGGCCCCAAGTTGATGCGTTAACAAAAACCGAGTCAGAATTCTTCAGGTGAGACTTCCAATCCGCAACGCTTAGCTTGTCGCGAATCAGTGCATCAGCCGTTGCTGAATCAGGAATACGCATCAAGGCTTCCGCCAGACACATCAGCAAGATGCCCTCTTGAGTATCTAAGCTGTATTCAAGCAACAGTGCATCGATCATCTGGATAGAAGTCTTATCCGCACGGATAGCTTCGATCAAAGAAGTCGTTTTGTCTGTGATTTGCTGCTTTTCAGACTCAGAAGGGGTAGCTAGTGGCAGAAGTTGCTCTAGCCATTGGGTTTCATCCACCATATATAATGGTGAGATAAGCGACCATAGATCATCAAGCGACTGCTCGTTGAATTCTGGCTTTAACACATCAGTAGCTGTAAACATGCGTTTTCCTTAATCTCACACCCGGAATTAGCCCGGGATCTCTACAATGGCTGCAGTGTATTTAGAGTATATAAGGATTACTTGTCAAAAACTCCGAGTTTTTTGCTAAAAACTCGCTTTATTAACAAAACAAACACAACGTCACATATGAAACTTTAAAATAATATGCCGTTTTGTTTCACTATTTAACAGAAATTTTCTTTTTGTATTGGGATGGAGACATGCCTTGAAGGCGTGAAAAGGTGTGAGTAAAAGAGGATTGACCGGAGAAACCAGCCAGTTCAGCGACCTGACCAAGGCTAAGGTTACCCTGTTCAATTAAACGGCGAGAACGATCGATACGCTTACCAAGAACATACTGGTGAGGGGTAATGCCCATTTGCTCTTTGAACAGCATATGGAACTGGCTTTCGCCCAAGAACACGCTGCCCGCAAGCTGAGCGACAGAGATCTTATTCGCGAGGTGTTGCTCGATGTAGCGATCCAGTGCTTCAAGATCAAAACGCGAGTCTTTAATTGAGGTTTCAAATGCCGATATGTGCCTTTGCATCAGAGCGATCACCGTGTCATTGCAGGCACGGCTTAACAATAGATCATCCGGGCTCGCCTGCATTTCTTGCACCAACATATGGATAAGCTTTTGAATTTGCGCGTCTAATTGGAAGTAGACGTTCGATGATTCTAACTGGTTAATCTTCTCTAGCATCAGAGGGTCATCATCGGTTGGCATAGGCATGTTGAGCACGAGAATATCCGACTGACCAACCACTCCGCCGAAAGCATGATCAGAGCTCGCTGTCACCACACAACCTTGTCCTGGGCCAACAAGATTCCCCTTACCACTCACTTCAAATTCCGCCTGACCTTTTAAACCAATCACCACCTGAGAATAATGGTGATCGTGGCAATCCATATGCGATGGCAAAGTGATGATCTCAGCAGGACGAGGGCCAGTAAGGCCTAGCGGAGAAAGGTCTAGGTTAGGAAAGGGTAAAGGTTTAGACATGACAGAAAAATACTCGGGTCAACATAGTAAGAATAATACTCTTAAATGCGCATAAGATGAATTTGTAAATGCTCATGAGAGTTATTTGCTCGCGAGAATGAAAAGATCATTATCGCGATCATCTTGATCATGCCTCCGGAAGGATGATCAAGAGTGTACAAACTACGGGCATTGTAAAACCAATCGTTCCGGCGAGTTTAGGGACTTCACAAGCAATCACACAAGCACGAAAAACCATGTGGTCAATAAATGCTTTTTCACGCCAACATAATGAATAAATTTTCTTATATAGCTCAAATAATTGGCTATAAGCCTGTAAAAAGTGTATCCGAAGTACCGAAACTTGGCTTTTGAGTAGATTGGATAGCAATAAAACGGTATAAAGACGGGTACTGTGTTAATTGCTAATAACTAGTGACTCACAACTAGGAAGTAGACACTTTATTAACGAGCCAATTTTCAATCTACAAGTTGCAGGGACCTATGACTAACTTTCGAATTTCAGCGCTTTTACTTGCGCTATCCCCACTTTGGGTATCTGCATCGGTATCCGCTGAAGAACTGAATCAAGTCGATCCCGTTTCAGCTATCGATGCAAAGCTAACAGAGAAAAACTCAGATATTGAGCGTATTTCAGCAACCAAAGTATCGGCGACTGAAAACCTAAAACAACTTCAAAACAAGAACAGCAAGTTGTTGCGCGAAGGTGAAGAACTTAAGGCAAAACGTAACAGAGCCAAGTCTGTACTCGACAAACAGTACAGTCGCTTGCTTGAAGATCCAGAAACAGATTTAGTCTCTTTCCAGAAAAGTTACCAAGACGCTTGGGCTGCGGTTAAAGAGAATCAATCGTCTCAGCTAGATAACGAACAAGCGATCAACGAGAGCGAAATTCACCTTTCTCAAATCAAGCAAAAGCAAGCTCGCCTGAATAATGAGCTGGCAAACTTGAGAGAGTCAAAAGTTGAAGCTCGCGTAAAACGTATCGCAACAGAACTGCGTGAAAGTGCGGTGCTTGAAACCAGCTATACCACCACATGTTCATCAACAATGACACTTGGTGAGTGTACTGCACAGGGTAAACACCTGACCAATCAAAAAGCCGTGCAAACGTTCAAGAGCCAATTACTTGAGCAGCTCACAGAAAGCACACTTGCGAAGCAAAACTTACAAGGTGTTCAGCTGAATATCCATGTTCAAGACAGCCAAGCGATCAAGAGCGGCTTCTCTGGTAACAACTCTTACTTCATGCAGATGCAAGCTCAACTTCAAGCAAAACCTGAAGCAGTTGCAGCATGTAACCTATTGAATGTTTCGACTCGCTACTGTTTAACAGGCAGTGACGCAGCAGTCGTTAAGAAGAGTGACAAACAGTGGGCTAACGTGACGGTACGTTCTGATCAGTACAACGACTCAGTAACCATCAACGGCATTAAGTATGGCAGCACCCCTCTTGAGGTTGCGCTACCAAGTGGTCGTCACCAAGTAACCATTTCAAAACAAGGTTACGAGTCTTACAACCGCACAGTTACCATCAACGGCAGCGACACGATTTGGGTTAAGCTTCTTCCTAGCAAAGAAAGCTAAACACCCTTTGTATATAGAGCCTGAGCCAATTCAAAACGCTTAGCTCGATATCAGATAGCCGTGCCTATTTCACAAAGCTGAATGAACACTCGCCATTTTGTTGATAGTTATAAACAGTAGCTGCAGACGAAATGGCGTTCTCGTTTAGAATATTCGATTAACCTAAATTACGATTGAAGTAGCCCATCATGCGCCAAGGTCTTCCTACTCTATTATTTGCACTTGCTCCATGCTTAATGACGCCAGCTGTTTTTGCTGAGGCAACACCACCAGCGATCGCGTCATCTGTCACCGACATTGAAAGCTCACTTTTTGAAAAGCATGCCGACTTAACGGCTGTTGAAAAGAAATTAGCCGACAAACAAAACGAAGTCGACAATCAGGCGCAGCAAACGGCACGTCTAGCTGAGTTATCAGCTCAAGCAGAGCAAACACTCGCAAAGGCAAAAGCCAGCCTAGAGCAAGATTACACGCGCATGATTGATGATCCCGATTTCGATATCTCGCTTGCTCAAAAACGCTTCCAAGACGCTTGGAAAACCGTAAAAGAAGGCAAACTTGCGATTTCAGACTCAGAGCAAAAGCAGCAAGGCTTGGTGATGGAGCTTGAGGCTATCCAAGCCGAGAAAGCCGCGGCAGAAGCTTCAATCGCAAACCTAAACCAAGACAAGCTAAGAGCAAGAGCAGAGCGACTAAGATACGAGATCACTCAGACGGAAGAGCAAACTGTTAGCTTTACCAACCGTTGCAGCAGCGATATGACACTGGCGCAGTGTTCAGACCAAACGGTGACTTTGGCACTTCAAAAAGCGGTAAAACAATTCCAACACAGCCTAATCGATAACGCGACTGAATCGAAAACAGTGAAAGAGCACCTTGCGTCTGCTTCGCTGAACATTCACGTTCTGCAACACAAAGTGAAATCCTCTGGCTTCTCTGAAGATAACCGTTACCGAGCGGTGATTGCGGCGAACCTAGAAACTCGTCCAGATAAGAACACACCTTGTCGCCTGCTTGGTATTCAGTCATCAAACTGTTTCACACAAAGCGAGCAACAAGCCAACGACCAGCAAAAAGAAGTTGCTTGGGTTAACTTGGTGGTGCGTTCAAATCAATACAACGACAATGTTTCTATCAACGGCGTGAACTATGGCAGTACACCGGTTGAAGTGATGTTACCGACGGGCCAACACATGGTCACGATCGAAAAAGAAGGCTACCTTTCTTTCCATCAAGAGCTGAAGATAGCCCGCGATCACAACCTACGAGCCGTATTGCAAGCGAAACAGAATTCATTAAATGTCGGCACCAAGTTTGCCGATCCGATGGGTAACGACATTCAGAGCCCTGAAATGATTGTTGTCGGCTCGGGTCGCTACCTACTGGGTGAAAATAACGCACAACAAGTGACGATCAAACAGCCGTTTGCATTAGCCGCAACACCAACCCGTGTTCAAGACTTCAAAGCATTCGTAAAAAACACAGGCTACCAGACAGACGCTGAGCTGATGAACACCTGCGATACATTCGTCAATGCAGAGATCACAACCGTTTCAGATAAAGACTGGCAGAACCCAGGCTTTAAGCAAGCTAATAACTCACCGGTAGTTTGTGTTAGCCAAAACGATGCCAAAGCTTATACACGTTGGTTATCTAAAAACACCGGCTTCACTTACCGCTTGCCAACACCACAAGAGTGGGAAGCTGCAGCAAGAGCTGGCCAAGACACCAACTTCTGGTGGGGCAATGAATTCCGTTCAGGCAAAGCCAACACTGGCTGGGCGGGTACACCATGGTCAAACGTTAGTACATCTCCGGTTAAGTCATTCCAACCAACACCAACAGGCTTCTACGACATGGTGGGTAATGTATGGGAATGGACAACCGTTCAGAAAGGCCTAGCGAAAGGTGGCGCGTGGAGCTTCTCTCCTGAAGAAGCAAAAGTGTTTAACGAACTGTACGTACCGCCTTCAACGGCAGCGAACTATCTAGGATTCCGAGTAGTACGAGAGCTGTAGGCTCCCAGTCATAGGCTCAGAACCCCAAATATTTACTCTAGGTTCTCAATTATCACATTGAGCAACATTTATAGGGGAATTCCCCCCTTATGCATAAGCACTCCTAGGAGTAGATTCGTCGATAGAGTAGTAAGTCACTCTGGGTATCAAATTGATGCCTCAGTTTAATTTACCTGACCCTCGTAAATTAGACTGAAAATCTTCTACATGTCGACAAGGCATATCTTGTCTTTAGCCAGCCCCTCTTCAGGCTGGCTTTTTTTTGCCTGATTATCACCCTTTATGCCCATCGATTCTCCGTGATTGACACAGTTAATCAACAGTCCGTTTAACTGTCAGTCACCCCTTATTTTTCGTACTCTAATTGCCATTGCAGCGCTATAAGAAACTGATATCATTGCCATACCTCAGCTTACGAGATAAAACCTTGCCAGATCCACTCAACTCCATACATCGTTCTTTATTCGAACAACTTCCAGGCTGCTGGGGCTGCAAAGATACTGACTCGGTCTTCGTGTATGCCAACCTTGCTTACAACCAATTGATTGGCTTAAAACCCAATGAGACTTGTACTGGCTTGACCGACTTCGACATGCCCAGTCAAACCACTGAGTGCGCACAAGATTTCAGGGCTCAAGACAAACATGTAATGGATACACGCAGTACCCTTAAGATTCTCGATATTCACCCCTATCCAGACGGACGCTGGCACGCCCATATCTTTACCAAAACCCCTTGGCTTGATGACGACGACAACGTCCAAGGCACCATCTTCTATGGCCAAGAGCTTACCGATACCGCGATCTTAGAGGTCGGTCATTGGGTTTGTCAGGCCACAGGAACAAAAGGCGATCAGGCATCGCTTGCGGGGTCAGAGCCGCGCGTGTCTAAGCTGCAAAAGCGGCTGACTTCGAGAGAATCAGAGGTACTGTTCTTACTGCTTTTCGGCAAGAAACCACAGTACATCGCGTCGACGTTAAACATTTCAATCAAAACGGTCGAAGGTCATGTCGCCAGATTGAAACAGAAGTTTGATGCACGCAGTAAAAGCCAATTGATTGAGTATGCATTGGATTCAGGATTGGGCTCAGTGATCCCAGAAACTCTGCTCAAAAAACAGATCTCTGTTGTTCTTCACAGTGACTGATTGACTGTTCAGCTGAAAATGCAGACAAAAAAATGCCGTTGATTTGATCAGTCTAATCAACGGCATTTTTGGATCTGTTAAGCAGCTAAGCGATCAAGCAGCCTAAGGCGCTAGGCGATCAATATCCCAACTGTTGTCTTGGCGTGAGAACAAGAAACGGTCGTGCAAGCGGTGTTCACCACCCTGCCAGAACTCAATACTATCCACACGAACTCGGAAGCCACCCCAGAAAGAAGGCACAGGAATCTCGCCTTTGGCAAACTTCTGTTTAAGCTCTAGATACTTACCTTCTAAAATCCCACGCGCTGAAATGCGGCTACTCTGCTTACTTGCAATCGCGGCCAATTGGCTCTCTTTTGGACGTGACGAGAAGTACTTCATATTTTCCATAGCGGTCAGCTTTTCAGCCGTGCCCGTAATATGAACTTGTCGTTCGAGTGGATGCCAAGGGAAGTGCAAACTGATTTTGCTGTTGTGCTCAAGCTGGTGCGCTTTGCGGCTACCTAAGTTGGTGTAAAAAACGAACCCGTCTTTATCAACATTCTTCAGCAGAACAATTCGTTGGAATGGCTGACCATTTTCATCAACCGTAGCAACTGTCATGGCAGTAGGGTCCGTCAACTTCGCTTCAATGGCTTGCTCTAGCCATAGATTGAATTGCTCAATCGGGTCTGCGGCCAAGTCTTTGCGTCTCAATCCACCCTTAGCGTATTCGCGACGAATATCTGTCAGTTCCATTTGGTTGCTCCTTTTAATTTTTTTGTGATTTTGCGCCGTAATCCTTTGAAACACAAGTCTAAGCCATGGTTTTGTCTCACAGAAGGTGCTCTGTGTTAACAAGATCTCGGTACTCTCTCCATCATATTGATAATCTTTATACAAACCGATGACAAGCTGAGATCCGAGTGACCAAAATACTGCCTAACCTAATGACGCCCTTTGTTTTATTCTCATTGTTATTGGGAGCTGCAGGGCTGACCGCAACCCACTTTATGGCAGTACAATTCCAAGAAAAAATCGTCACTCAGCAACTCGATGAAGCGGCGAATAAAGCCAATCTACAAATCGATTCTGAACTGGATAAATTCAAACAGATCCCGGATTTGCTCAGTCATGACCCGCGCTTGCTCTCTTATTTTGACTCATCACAACGAGCAAACAAGATTTCCGCTGCGCAGCTCAATCAATTGCTGTTTGAATGGTCGAATCAAAGCCAAGCCGACACCATCTATATTCATGACCCGAGCGGTACTGTGGTCGCTTCCAGTAATTACCAAAAGCCTCGTACCTTTGTAGGTGAGAACTTCTCGTTTCGTCCCTACTTTGCTTCTGCCATTCAAGGTAACAACACACAATATGTCGCGCTAGGCGCTCGTTCGAACGTACGCGGTTATTTTCTGTCTTCACCGCTGTATGTTGAGAATCACATTGTGGGGGTTATCACCGTAAAAGTGAGTTTAGAAAACCTCGAAAACATCCTGACCAGCGACGACTTTGAGATCGTAGTACTCGACTCGAACCAAGTGGTCTTTCTATCAAGCCAAGCTCCATGGCTTTATCATTCACTGTTGCCATTAACGCAGCAACAACAAACGGATATCGCACTTCAACGCCAATACGGTCAAAGCGAAATTTCGATCATCGAAGCCTTTCGTTCTTCAAGATCTCAGTCAGAAGCTAGCAACGCCAATCAATCTAGCAACCTTCAATCCAATGAAATCCGAAAAGAGCTCACCGCCAACCAGTTATTCAAGCTTGGTGCTTTTAATCTTTACCCCGCTACCATCAGCAACAACCAGTACCAAGTCGTCGCCCTAAAAGAGACCAGAGCTGAACTTATTAAAATCTTTCAGATCGATGTCATCTTCGTAGTGATTTACAGCTTGGTGATGCTCATCGCTTGGTCGTGGCGCCAGACTTATCTCGCGAAAGTGGCGTTGACCCGACTCAACCAAAACCTAGAACAAACCGTAGATAAACGTACCCACTACTTGAAGCAATCCAATCAACAGCTGCAACAAACCCTTTTTCAATACCAAGAGTCGCAATCCAAGTTGAAACAGACAGAGCAAGAGCTGACACAAACCGCGAAATTAGCGGTACTCGGTGAGCTGTCAGCCAGCATTAACCACGAAATCAACCAACCGCTTGCAGCACTGCGAACCTACAGTGAAAACAGCTTAAAGCTACTGGAAATGGAACGAACCGATTTAGTGAAAAGCAATCTTGAGAAAATGATTGGCCTCAACAACACCATTACCGACATCATCGCGCGACTCAAAGTCTTTACTCGCAAGGTCACCAAACAAGAACATCATGTGGCGAACCTGCATCAAGCGGTCAATAACGCCACTAGCATTCTCAGTGCGCTGATGATCAAGCAAGGCATTACGCTAAGGCTAAGCACGGTGCCAGATGACATCAATATTGCGATTCATCCAACCGAACTCGAACAAGTACTAGTGAACCTGATTCACAACGCGATTCAAGCGCTGCAACAACAAGTTCTTGAACAGAAAATCTTGCAGGAGCAACAAAACCTGGAAAGCGTTGACCAACAGGCTAGCCCACAGATAGGCATCGAATGGCAACTTCATCACAACTCTTGTCAGCTGATCATTTGGGATAACGGAATTGGCATGCCAGATGACAAACTAGAACAGCTGTTCGACCCGTTTTTTACCACCAAACCGGAAGGTTTAGGGCTAGGGCTTTCAATATCGAAACGGATTATTGAAGCGTATCACGGCACGATCAGCGCGAACCGGTTAGAGCCTTCAGGCATGGTATTCTCGCTAAACATCCCGTTATATAACGATAAGCGCTAACACGCCGTTGTTATTGTTAACGGAAAACGAATTTCACATTACTGCTAATCTCACCTACAGCTAAGGAATCGGCTTTTGCACTCTATGCCTAAACTCTATTTTGTCGACGATGAACCCGCCATTCGAGACTCGGTAGAACAAGCCATGCTCATTGAAGGTATCGATATCGTCGGCTTTCCCAATGCTATTGAGGCATTAAAGAAAATAGATACCACGCAAGCCGGAATTGTCATCACCGATATTCACATGCCGGTAATGGATGGCATTCAATTAACGCAAAAGTTGCTGAGTCAAAATCCTCATTTTCAGGTCATCGTACTTACCGGACATGGTGACGTGCAAACCGCGGTATCAGCGATGAAAGCCGGTGCTTACGATTTTCTGGAAAAGCCATTTGTGGTCGATGCCCTACTCACTGCCGTTAAAAAAGCCGCAGATAAGCTCGCACTGGTTGAAGAGAACAACCTATTGCGTAAAGAGTTGGCAATGCAAAATCAGGTTGGCCCGAAACTGATTGGTCAATCACCATCAATGCAGGCATTACGCCGAGAATTGATCACCCTAGATACCAAAACTAACCCACTTCTATTATTTGTTGGTGATTTAGGGACGGGGAAAAGGGTCACAGCACAATACACCCATGATTTACACAGTCATCAAACCGCGGAGCTTTGCCCTGTCGCTGCGTTTAATTTGCCACGCAGTGACGAAGCGACATTCCATCAGTTTATTTTGCAACTGTTCTTGAAGCATCAAGGTGGAACACTCTATATCCATGAGACAGAAGCACTAACTCAGGATCAATGGCTGTGGTTAGCGAACCTAAAACCCACTCTACTTCGTGAAAACTCATGCAAGACCAATGCAACTTGTATCATTATCGCAACTACAGTAGTTCCTACTACAATTACAGGTGAACTGCGCCGATTTAATTTACTACCCTTGGCGCAAAGAACGGAAGATATTGGCTCTTTGTTCAAACACTTTGCTCGTGGTGCAGCCAGTCGCTATCAACTGCCGCCACCCGTCATTACAGAAAAAGAGATTCAGCGACTCATTGCAACGCATTGGACGGAGAACATTCGTCAGCTTCGCCAACATGCTGAACTCAGAGTGCTGACTCAAATTAAGCAGCCGTCGCTCGACAGCGATACTGATGAGCAAAATGAACTCGATATGAGCATTGAAGAGCAACAACAGTCGTTGAACCAACGCACCGATAGCTTTGAACAAATTATCTTGATTGAGGCGCTACATCGCCATCAAGGTCGTTTAAAAGAGGTACAACAAGAGCTGCAGGTGTCGCGAAAAACATTGTATGACAAACTAAGAAAGCACCAACTCGATAAAACAGATTTCAAGAACCGATAAGTCTTAAAAAAATATATAAATTCAAAGATTTAAATGAGCAAAATCTTAACATTTATCAAAAGTAAGAATACACTCAATAGGCTTGCACTTTTATTTAGCGAACAAGGACTGTTATGAGTCAGAAAAATTTCAGCAAATTGAACGAGACCGAGCTTGAGTATGTCGATGATAAAACAGCGGCACTACTCCTCAATACGCCCACCAGTGCGCGAATTATGTTGTGGGTGATCGTTCTGTTTTTTATTGCTGCTATTGGGTGGTCTGCATGGGCAGAGATCGACAAAGTTACCGTTGGCCAAGGCAAAGTGATCCCCTCCTCTCAGATCCAAGTGGTACAAAACCTTGAAGGTGGCTTGGTTAAAGAAATCTTAGTTAAAGAAGGCCAACGCGTTCAAAAAGGTCAACAACTGCTGTTAATCGATGACACACGATTCCGTTCTGACTTCCGCGAACGTGAACAACAAGTCGCGAACTTGACCGCCAACGTGTTAATGCTTTCCGCTTCCCTGACCAGTGTTGTCATCAATGAAGAATTCTCTGAAAAAGAATGGAAGAAAAGTGTCACTCTCGATTATGGCAAGCTTGCGTTCCCACCTAAATTCTATGAACTTCAACCTCAACTGGTTAATCGTCAAAAAGCAGAATACCGTCAAGATCTCAATAATCTGAGAAACCAGCTTTCCGTTTTTGATCAACAAGTTGAACAGAAACAGCAAGACCTAGTTGAGATTAAAGCGCGTGTTCGAAACCTAAAACAGAGCTACCAGTTTGCTCGCCAAGAACTGGATATCACCAAACCTCTCGCCGATGAAGGGGTGGTACCACGAATTGAATTACTTAAACTGCAAAGACAAGTGAACGACACTCGCCGAGAAATGACTTCGAGCGAGCTAAAAATTCCTCTTTTACGCTCAGCAATCAAAGAATCCATGCTCAGCCGTATTGACGCCGCACTGAACTTCCGCTCCGAACAACAAGAAAAACTCAATCAAGCCCAAGACAAGCTCTCTGCAATGACCGAATCTGCCGTTGGCCTAGAAGACAGAGTAAACCGTACCGTGGTGGTTTCTCCTGTAACAGGCACAGTTAAAACATTGGGTATTAATACTGTCGGCGGGGTTATCCAACCGGGTATGGACATCGTTGAGATTGTACCAACAGAAGACTCTCTATTGGTTGAAGCGAAAATCGCCCCGCAAGATATCGCGTTCCTACGCCCAGAATTGACTGCCATCGTTAAATTCAGTGCTTATGACTTCACTAAGTACGGTGGTCTAGAAGGCGTGTTAGAGCACATCAGTGCCGATACCACTCAAGATGAAGAAGGCAATAGCTTCTATATCGTGCGCGTGCGCACCGAAAAACACAATTTTGGACAGAACGAAGAGTTGCCAATCATTCCAGGTATGACCGCCTCTGTCGATATCATCACGGGTAAAAGAACCGTGCTTGAGTACATGTTGAAGCCACTATTAAGCGCTCAAAACAATGCACTAAAAGAGTAAGGACGTTTGATGTTTGATAACGCCTTTCAATACACAGCAAATAGACAAGAGCAGAGGCTATGAAGTCTCGGATTTCGCTATTGCTGCTGGTCCTCACCTCTTTCACCTCTGTGGCGCTCAACAAGAGCGACCAACGGTGGATAGATGCAGTGACCAAAACCTACGGCGATAGAGCCGGAAAGCGAGTGGCGACATGGCGCTCAAATATGACGTCATACGACGGATTAAGTGAAAAAGAGAAGCTCAGGTCGGTAAACCAGTTCTTCAACCAGATGTACTTTGTCGATGACAACATACTGTGGGGAAAGAATGACTACTGGGCAACACCACTGGAATTTTTAGGCAGCAACGCCGGTGATTGTGAAGACTTCACAATCGCAAAATACTTCTCTTTGCTTGAACTGGGCGTCCCAGATAAGAAATTACGATTAGTGTACGTAAAAGCACTGGAACTAAACCAGTTCCACATGGTGTTAGCTTACTACTCAACACCGAGTGCAGAGCCATTAATTTTGGACAACTTAAACCCTGAAATTAAACGCGGTTCCAAACGCCCAGATCTACGACCAATTTACAGTTTTAACGGTAAAAACCTTTGGTTGATCAAGTCGGCAGCAGGCAGCGGCAAATTGGCAGGGAAATCTTCAAGATTGAGCTTATGGAACGACTTACGTTCACGTGAGCGCTCTCTAAAATTAAACAAACCCATTATCAATTACGATGAGTAGGTACAATGACTTTATATAAACAGCTTGTGGTCGGGATGGTTGCAGTGTTCATACTGCTGATGACGTCAGTTTTTATGATCGAATTCAATACCACCCGTGGATACTTAGAGGAGCAGCAACGCTCTGAGGTAAGTAATACCATTAATACTGTTGGACTGGCTCTCGCCCCTTACCTAGAAGAAAAGGACAAGGTGGCAGTGGAGTCTGTTATCAACGCCCTGTTTGATGGCAGTTCTTACTCAGTCGTTCGATTGATCTTTCTCGATAGCGGTGAAGACATTCTCCGCTCATACCCTGTAAAGCCAACTGGCGTACCAGAGTGGTTTACCAACCTAAACCTGTTCGAGCCTGTTCATGACCGCCGCGTGATCACCAGTGGCTGGATGCAATTGGCCGAGGTCGAGATCGTAAGTCACCCAGGCCCTGCCTACGATCAACTTTGGCAAGCATTCATCCGCTTACTGAGCATATTTGGCACGATCTTCTTGCTCGGTTTGGTGTCTATCTCTTGGATCCTTAAGCGCGCTTTACGCCCGCTCTCGTTGATCATTACCAAGATGGATCAGATCGCCAAGAATCAGTTTGGCGAACCTCTGGCTCGTCCAAAGACAAAAGATCTCACCTTGGTTGTCGATGGTATCAACCACATGTCGACTCAAGTTGAACTGGCATTTAAAAACCAAGCGAAAGAAGCTCAGAAGTTACGTGAAAGAGCATATATCGACCCTGTATCTCAGCTAGGTAATCGTGCTTACTACATGTCTCAGTTAACTCAATGGTTAGAGGAGTCGAGCTTAGGTGGTTTAGCGGTACTTAAAGCGGAGTTTATCAGTGAAGAGTACGATGAAAAGGGCTATCAAGAAGGTGATGCCTTGGTTCATCAACTGGCTGAACAGCTGCAAGCTTCAATTTCATCTCCAGATATCACCATCGCTCGTATTTCTAGTGACGAGTTCGGTTTCATCATGCCAAACATTGATGAGAGCGAACTGAAACTTGTCGCGAGCAGCATCGTAAACTGTATCCAGAGCCTAGGTTCAGACCCAACAGGCACTGCGAATCCACATATTGCTCTTGGTGTGACCTACAGCAACAAGCGTAAAACCAGTACTGAAATCATGTCGCTGGTGGATAACGCACTCTCAAGTGCCAAGGCGAATCGAGAACTTGCTTACGGCTACGTAACCGCAGACGATCACGGCGCAGTGATGGGCAAACAACAATGGCGTATGTTGGTTGAAGAAGCGATCATCAACGACCTCATTACCTTCCGTTTGCAGGCTGCAAACAATGCCTTTGGTAAAACGTATCACCAAGAGGTGTTCTCTGCGATTGAAAAAGAGGGGGTTCGTTACGGTGCAAACCAATATCTATACGCACTAGAACAGTTAGAAATGAGCCACATTCTCGACCAATACGTTATCGAGAAGATGATAGAGAAACTGAATGCGAAAGAAGTCACGAGCCCCGTTGCTATCAATATTTCGCCAAGCAGTATTTCTCAGCCAAGCTTCATCCGCTGGATTGGTAAAACTCTTGAACACAATGCCTCAATTGCTCACCTGTTGCATTTTGAGATTCCAGAAAATTGTTTCATCAATGTTCCGCACTACACGGCGCTGCTGTGTAACACCATTCGTAACGCTGAGTCCGTATTCGGGGTTGATAACTACGGACGTAATTTCCAATCATTGGATTACATCAACGAGTACCGCCCAAGCTATGTGAAGTTGGATTACTTGTTTACGCACAACCTTGATGATGAAAAACAGAAATTCACCTTAACGTCGATCTCTAGAACCGCTCACAACCTAGGCATAACCACCATTGCGTCTCGAATAGAAACTCAGACTCAGCTAGATATCCTGTCTGATAACTACGTAGAAGTGTTCCAAGGCTTCATTGTTGATAAATAGTTGTAAGGGTTATATCGCATGCAAGATCCACTATTAAACTCACTGATCTACGTTAGTCGGTATTACGGGTTAGCTAACTCGCCCGAAGCGTTGATCAATGGGCTACCACTATCAGACGGAAAGCTAACCCCTTTCCTATTCCCACGTTCTGCTGAGCGAGCAGGATTGGTGGCGAAAGAAAACCGTTCCGACTTAGAAAAGATTCCTCACCTGATTCTGCCTGCCGTTTTACTGCTTAAACAAGGTGAGGCGTGCGTCCTCAACAGTATCGATTTAGAGAAGCAAGAAGCGGAAATCATTACTGCGGAAAGCGGAATGGTGCCAATCATCATTCCTGTCGAAGAGCTGAAAGAACAATTCATCGGCCGCTACTTCTTGGTAAAGAAGCAGTTTCGCTATGATGAACGTTCACCAGAGGTTCTAAAAACACGTAAAGGGCATTGGTTTTGGAGCACGATTTGGGAATCTAAAAACATCTACCGAGATGTGTTGATCGCCTCCATTCTGATCAACATCTTCGCAATTGCCGCGCCGATGTTCACTCGCTTGGTGTACGACAAAGTAGTCCCTAACCTCGCCTTTGAAACTTTGTGGGTGCTAGCGAGTGGTATCTTTGTCGTGTTCCTATTCGATTTGCTGCTCAAATTGATGCGAAGCTACTTCATTGATGTTGCCGGTAAGAAATCCGATATTCTCATTTCCTCCAAGCTGTTCAGTAAAGTACTGGGGATTCGTATGGAAGCGAAGCCTGCTTCCGTCGGTGCTTTCGCTAAAAACTTGCAAGAGTTCGAATCCATTCGTGAATTCTTTACCTCTGCAACCATTGGCTCGTTAATCGACTTACCGTTCGCACTGATGTTCTTAGCGCTAATTTGGCTAATGGCTGGAAACCTTGTATTCGTTCCCGTTGCTGGCGTGGTCATTTTGATCGTCTATGCATTGCTAATCCAAGGCCCACTGCGCCGCACCATTGAAGAAGGCTCTCGTCTTGCTTCGCAGAAGTACGCAAACTTGATTGAGAGTTTGGCAGGGTTAGAGACGGTTAAGCTGTTCAGCGCGCAAAGCCAATTCCAATTCCGTTGGGAAGAAGCTGTTGCTCACATGGCGAATTGGAATATCAAAAGCCGACGCATCACTGACAGCATCCAAAACACCGCCGGCTTTGTTCAGCAAAGTACTAACGTTGGTATGATCATCTTTGGCGTGTATCTAATTGCAGAAGGTGAACTTACGATGGGTGGCTTGATCGCTGCAACCATGTTGAGCGGCCGAGCGATTGGCCCGCTTGTTCAGCTGTCTTTGCTTTCGACTCGTTACAACCAAGCGAAGTCATCAATGACTCTGATTGAGCAAGTGATGTCGATGCCAGATGAACAAGAAGAAGGTAAGCGCTACATCCACCGTCCGATTATTCAGGGTCATATCGCGCTAGATAAAGTGACGTTCCACTACCCAGATTCACCCGTGGCTTCTATTAGAGACTTAACCCTCAATATTAGCCCAGGTGAGAAAGTAGCAATCATTGGGCGTATCGGTTCAGGTAAAACGACATTAGAACGCTTGATTATGGGCCTCTACAAGCCCACAGAAGGCCATGTTCGTATAGACGACACTGACATGGAGCAACTTCACCATGTCGACGTACGACGCAATATAGGTTGTGTTCCGCAAGACAGTAACTTGTTCTACGGCTCGGTAAGAGACAACATTACTTTAGGTCGCCCTTTAGTAGATGACCGTGACGTGATGGATGCAGCAAACCGTGCAGGGGTAACCGCGTTTACTCAACAAGATCCGGCAGGTTTGGAACGCCAAGTGGGTGAAGGTGGTGCCTTGCTGTCTGGTGGTCAACGTCAGTCAATTGCCATTGCTAGAGCCTTCCTTGGCCGTCCGCCAGTGTTGTTGATGGATGAGCCGACCAGTGCTATGGATAACCGTTCAGAGATGCACATCAAACACCAACTTAACCAATTGCTACCAAGCGAGACGTTAATTCTGATTACACACAAAACGTCGATGTTGGACATTGTCGATCGAGTGATCGTAATGGAGAAAGGCTGCATCATTGCAGATGGTCCTAAAGCACAGGTTCTTTCAGACCTTAAACAAGGCCGAGTGAGAGCCGTTAGTTAGAGCGCTCAAGCCACCTAAATAATTATCAGTAGAAACCAAAAGGGGGAGCATCAGCTCCCCTTTTTTATTTGTCAGTATCGGCACCTTAACCATACGTAACTTTGTGTTCAGCACAAAAGTCTACAAAGCAATATCCTCTTGCTCCATCTTGAATGAACATTGGATCTCGTATTGGTTGAATGAGAAAACACTTCCACCATGGGTTCGCTTGGTTGTGACTGTCTCATCACCAAATTGAATCGTCACTCGGGTATACACTTTTTCGTGTACCTCTACAGTGCATTCAGCAAGGTTGGTTGCAAACTCCGCTTCGAGTGTATCTAGCTGCGACTTTGTGTTTTCTATTGCGAGGTTATTCTTCTCACGTTGCTGCTCTATTTCTAGGGCTTGCTCTTCGCTTCTCTCTGCTTTCGGGCGCTTCTTAAATTCTAACTCTTGGCGAATCACACCCATGGTTTGCTCTTGAGTGTATTTATAAGTTTCCTTCAGCTCAGCTATCTTTTGGCGGTAACCATCGTAGCGCGCAAAACCATGTACCTTAGTTGCGGTGTCTCCCTCAACACCTAAGAAGACACATTCTACTTTTCCGCCAACTTTGGCTTCACCACCGCTTAGCGTGCCGTGTTTTTTCAAGCTGTCCATCACGATAAGGTTGTTACCACAGCGAATGTCGTTACTCATACTGTGCACACCAAGTCGAAGGTCATTGGCCGTTTGTAGCTCGGCATTCTGTGCGTAGCTTGCTGTGATAGAGCCTTTACTGAATACCTTACAACTTTTTGGCTCACCCTCTTTGGTCGTGTGGCCGATAATGCCTTTGGCGACTTTGATATCCCCCTGAGCTTGCACTTCGGCCGATTCGATAAAGCCACCAACCGTAACACTTCCGGTCGCCTTGACGATCATCCCCGGCTCGATGTTGCCAGAGACAAAGACATTACCTTTAAATTTAACGTGCCCAGTTGAGACATCGACGTTGCTGACACATAAGGCGTCATCCACTTCGATGGTTCGGTCTTTAATGATGGGCAATCCAGGGTGTGAGGCGAGTAGTAAATTGGGATCTTCAGGGGAGATGTAAGTGCCCTTTCCAGGCTTGATTAAACTGTCTTGTCCAGGAAGCGGTGGGATAATTCGGCCTTGAACGGTAAAGCCAGCGATGCCTTTGGTAGCGGGGGTTCGTTTCATTAAGTGATCATTTTGACCGACGGTAATGGTTTGTCCCAAGTCTCGCATATCAATCTTGCCTTCGTCTTTGCTGCGAGGCTTCAAGACTTGGCGAGTAATATCTTCAACCAAAGCGGCAAACTTAGCATCCTTACCTTTTACTGGTTGTGTCCCTTTAGCGACGGGCTGAGTAAACTTTTCCCCGGGCTTAAGTTTGCTACTCATCATCAGAACTTTTCTGAGCGCTAACTTATTTATTCCTTTTGTTATTTGAGCTAGAGATAAGCACTGAATGATGTCGCTACCACGCAGTGGGTGTCCATTGTAGGGACCAGTGACCACGAGACTCGCCAACATCTCATCATCAGACAGTTCGACCGCAACAGTGGCATTTCGAACTTCAGCAATCAAGATTCCTTCATAAGCTTCACCCTTACCTTCTTTAGCAAGAGTAACGAAACGCAACACCTCTTCTTCGAAAAGAAAATAGTTTGATGCATTCAAAGCTTCCAAGGTTGGTGGCAGCGTCTTTTTATCAAAGCTTGCGTCAACCACAATCCCGGTTGGCAGACATGCCATTACTTGTTGCTTGTCTTCCGACAATGTAACGATGTTATCCCACATTCGAATTGAGTATCCCTAATGACTCAGTTGTTATTCAGTCTATATAATTCATTCTGCGCTGAGTATCACATTATTAGAATAATCAGCGTCACATCACTTACTTTCGATTCTGCAAACATGACTCATAAATAAGACTTACACATTTTATGATCTGCTTCGCCTTTACAAATACATAGGAAGATTTTTTCAGAATATTTCGTGTGATTGAATGTCGATTCGATATTGGTGCAAGATAGTAAAGGCGAATAGCTTTAGAAGATTAAAGGCTGTCATGGAGAGATGAAACAGAAGTGATGTAACAGATAGTCAGGGTAAAAACGGATTTCAATATGGAGCTTCAGTTTACAGTGTAAATCCAAGATTCTAATTTACACTGTAAATCTAATTTGTAGCGGTCAGTCTATTTAAATGATGGCTAGCCTATTTACACTGTAAATTTGCTAGCAAAACATCGACATCTTTACGAAACTGAATCTCTGCTTGTTTTCGACCAACAAGATTAAACTGTTCGACACAAGTCCCCCACTCTTTCTGCTGAACAACCTTTGCGATGAGTAAGTCAGAAATACCTATGTTTCGATCGTTGCTGAGTAGAATCAAGTTCAGTACGCTGAAGCTGATCGCATCATAACTGTTGCCACCGTTCACGTGATTTCTAACTAACTGAGTTTCAAACTCGCTAACAGTGTGAACACTCTTTGGCAGCAGCGCTCGTACCATATCGGTTTCAAGTGAAACCAAAGAACCTGAAACAAGAAAACAGTAGCTACGCTCGAAGTGATTTTGAACTTGGCTTATCCAGCCTTGAGAGTTTGAGTTAAGCGCCTTAACCATCAGAACCGAGTGACAGCCACTGGCCTGATCTCGCTGGTGGCCGATGTGCACAGCTTCAAATTCACTACCACGCCAAAAAGAAATCAATTCGCTGGTCGCGCCAAAACTTGTCGCGAGATAATCTGCTTGGCTGGTTTGCTGTGATAACTGAGCCAACATCCAACGGCCAATACCCAAACCTTGATGACGCGCTGAAACAGCAATGCGCATCACTCGAAGGCAACGACTGCTCGCCGCATGAGTACAGCCAAGTTGGTTTGCCAGTAATACTGGAGCAAGGTGACCTTGAGGCCTGCGTTTTCCAAGTTGAATTTGAGTAATCAACTCGCTGTCCAAACCACCCTCTTCCGTCACCAACATACAACCTAAACATTCACCTTGCTGCCAAGCGGCGTATAAACGGATTGCTGGATTGTTGAGAAACTGCATTAAGTCATTAGGCGAGGTCTGATAGTGCGCATCCACAAGAAGAGAAAAACATTGTTGTAGCTGCTCAGGATTAGCCAAGCATTCTGATTTTGATAACTCGCCCAAGTTTAATTGGTTGATTGCGTCAGCAGAAAAGCCTTCGATTTCATCAACCGCCGATTCAGTGACTGATGCGTCATTACCAAGTAGGAAGCAATCAAACAACCAAGCTTCTAGCGGATCGTTGCTATTCCAACGAATCGGTTGTTCGAGCTTAAAGCCTTTCCACCCCGGACGATGCTCAGAAAGCCAAGACTCAAACTTAATACCGAACCCTCGTCCACTGCCTTCGTAACCGTGTACCGTGGTCGAAAAAACCATGCGGTGATAGATGTCGACCATGGATTTAAGCATCGGAATTGGAATTGCAGCTGCTTCGTCAACCAATAACAGATCGCAATCAGGCTTAGATTTAAGTAATTCATCTGTTGCGACGAATCTTAAACTGCCACCTTGATGACGAATGTGAGTAGCGTTTACCACTTCGCAAGATTCCAACCCTTGGCTAGCATGGGAAAATACCGGCTCTACCGCTTTCACTGAAGGTGCGGTAACAACAATATTAAACCCGTGACGCTCAACTAACAGCTGCGCAGCGGCAATACCCAATGTCGAACTTTTACCACGCCCTCTATCCGCAGTGAGAATCAAAGGACGTTTACGGTGTCCAGACACCACTTTTTTGACTAATTCAACAGCCGTGTTTTGCTGTTCAAATTTATCCAATCCGTTTTGGGCGCTTTGCATCTGAGGAAGAACGTGAGTTGCTTGAACTACATCGCAGGCTTCATTGTGTTGTGAAACAGACATCAGTTTATCGAAATGACGTTTTAACCAACGTTGACCAAAGCTTTCACTATCTTCAGAGGCATTAACTTTTGGCGGCAACACCAACAACAGCCCACCACCAACTAACGAACCCAACGCGGCACTAAAACCATTCGCATCGAACTGCTCTCTAAAATCACAAACAAGAACCTGACACTCACGACCAAGCAGTTGTTGGCCTTTTTTTACTGGAGCATGAATCACACCTTCAAATGGCGTACCGCCAATCTGGAAGATGCTCGGACTGTGTGAGTCTTGAAGGAAAGTAAAAACAGCTGAGTTTTGCCAATCAAATTCGCCATCAAAGACCACGCCGTAACGGTGATCGTTATGCTGAGCAATATTAGAAAGTGTATGTAGAAAAGTGTTGGTTGGGTTTGTCATAGTTAGCGTCCAGATTCATCTAAACACAGTTTATCACAGCCAAATAAAAAGCCGCATAATGAACTGACCCCCAATAGTTGGACACCAATTATTGGGGGTCTTTTTATGTCCAA
>NZ_JBFSRM010000013.1:0-131722 GCF_041465805.1 Vibrio sp. 10N.239.311.G01 | reverse complement strand
ATACGGCACAAATAAGAGTAGAAAATGACGGGAGAAAAGCGGCAAGTTATTTGCTAATTTCTTGTGAAAAAGGTAAGAAAAATGATGTAAGTAATGCATTAAAAGAACTACCTGAAGTCAGACTTACAAGCATTGTTGGGGGGACCTACGACATTATTTCTTTGATTGAAGCTCCTGATCTGCAATCAATACACCATTTATGTAATGAGATAGAGTCTTTCAATGGCATTCGCTCTCTCAATACAACAGTAGTGCTACACCAGCCAATCAGTCGTTAAAAATAAAGCCGCTCTTATGAGCGGCTTTTTTAAATGCCTCCAATTACTCTAATCTTCGCATCTTTCGTACCTGCTTGACCCAACCAAAAAGTTTGCCCCAAACTCGTCCCATCACCTTGACCGAGTTGGTTCTTTGGAACTGAGTCTAAATCAACGGTTAGCTTTAAATCCCAAGACATGGGGTCACGAAGAATAAAACGCATCAACCCCACTAAAGTTTTATGGAAATCTCCTCCATAGGAGAACTTTTGGAACGTCTCGAAATCAATGTTATCAATACAAAGATTAAACTTACCGTTTAGATCTGGGATGCTCTTACCTAAATGTAAATTTGAACCCAAAATACAATTCGTTCTATTTAATTGATTCCTTTGGCATTCGGCAATTTTTACTCTTCGAAAGACCCACTCTTCGATTCGAACACTTGGTAATGAAAAATAGTGCGCAACAATGCCAGAAATAAGTTTCGGAGAACGTGTCCTGGTAGATAGCTGATTGACGTAAGACAAAATCTTTGCACGATCAAGCCCGATCGTATCGGACTCTTGAATAACATTAGACAACCCTGCTAGGTGCAGCATACGCCCAGAAAAGTCATCTGTTGCATCGCTTTGATACTGAACATGATAACGGTACTTTTTCCAAACACGATAGATTAAACTGGTATATCTATTATGAAAGAAATCAAAGAAGTCTCTAACTGGATTATCATCATCATCTCTACCTACTAATTTTTCTGTATAGTTCGCGGGCAAAGGTGAACTTGAACCGTGTAATCCTAAAAAGTTAGTTTCAATTCTCGAATAGTGCTCACCAGACCTTTCCATATGACTGATGAATTCCATATCACTTTTGGGGAAACAGAGGTTTGGTGAGACACTAAACGCAATTCTCTCTTGATAAAAATATTTGTTTTCACCAACCGCTACAAAATCACTGCCCGGTAATAGTTGGTAGTGCTTCTCTAACAACAAAACTGCTTGAAAAAAGCTAAATTCGTTTATTTTTTCTGATAATTCATCAATCATAAGATTGTTTGCTGTCCAGTTAAACTTGCCCATTGGTAGCTTTCGCCACTGCGTTCATCGTAGACTTCTAACTCTGTAAATGAGTTAACACTTGAATATAAGCGTATGAACTCATTCAATACATTTGCCATCAAAAACATGTCCCCTTCATTGACAAAAAAACTAGAGTTCATCTTAAGCTTAAATTGATTACCACGAACGGATACCCCTCTAAACACTCTATCGATAGGTTTCATTTCTGATGAGATAATGCCGTCAAGCCTGTGCAACGAAGCCCTATGAGCCTGCCTATCCACTCTAGAATGGAAGTCATATGTAGACAGTAAAACCTTGAGTACATCAATATTAGAGAGCGATAAATAATTCAATGACATATTAGCAATCAGTTGCCATTGGAGTTCGCCATTCACTTGCGGGCTAACAGATTGCGTAGGTTTAGTAATATTACTAAACGTGGCGTAAGTTGGAGATTTATGTGTGGTATATATGATGTCTCCTACAGACAATCTTTCAGACAAATCTGCATTACTGCACAATAACTTCATCAAAACCGTTTCGGTTCCTAGGTCTGCAATATCCCCATTGTGGGTATGAAAAGATATATAACGCTCAAGCCCTCTTCCACTCACTCGCTCTGAAACTTTTGACTTGTAGAAATCACGTTTATCTCTTTGATTTATTTGGTGTTCAAAGGACTCAAATTCAATAAGAGATTTTCGTCGCCTTTCATTTTTGCTCCAACTTTCTACTTGGTTTATTGAATAAACTTCGTAGTGATCCTGGTTGTCACTCTGTGGCCGAACTTTATACTCATTTCGGCGATGTTCAAGCCGAATTGGATCACCATCTTTTTCGAATAGGTTCACAGCTGGCGTGCAATGTAACCTTAAGTGCTTATCTTTCAGGACAACTTCGGCAGGTAATGCTCTCTTAAAATGGAATTTAAGGTTCACGGTACTTCTTTGTGGTATCCCTTTTAGCCAATCGAGACCGGTAATATCAAAAAACATAAATTTGTCTGGTAAAGAAAAATATTCTTGCAACAAACGATAACCTGCAAATGAATTGTCGCTATATGGCAGTATCGCTTCGTCGTCTTGGTACCCAACCGGTTTAACAAATTCAGGTCCAAGTTTACGTTTATACCCACCGCCCACGTCTAACTCGACGTAGTCTAAGTATCTAAATATCCATAAGAAAAGAATTCTAGTTATATGGATCTCACCATGTAAATGAAACCTTAATTTATCTAACCCGATACGAGATAACTCTAGCCCATGTTCAGTCGCAAGTGTCACATCAACAGATGAGCTTGTTCGACTGTTGCTTTGGTCAATGCTTGTGATTTTTAAGGGGAAAAGCTCTACGTCATAGCAGGTTCTGAATAAACATTGCGTACCTTCCACTTGTTCACTAGCCATCTCAGCCCCGCGCTTTACCACTGTTTTTTCAGTGACACTTCCGGAGTGTGGCGTTAGTTCGCTAATGCATAACGAAGGAATCGAGCGCATGTAATGTGGCCACAACAGCGTCATTAACGACTGAGTGAGCTCTGGGAGTTCATCATCAATCTTTTCTCTAATACGGCCAGTAAGAAACGCAAAACCTTCAAGAAGACGTTCTACATCAGGATCGAATGTTCCTTCAGATAAAAAGTTGGTCAGTTTTGGATTGTACTTGGCAAATTCGCTGCCGGATTCTCGTAGATATGTGAGTTCATCTTGAAAGTATTTACTGTTACTCAATGGGCACCTACTAAACGTTAAATTGGCCGTCAGTTCCCATATAGACATCGATAGACATCGGAACTTTTCCACCGTTGTGTAAGACTTCTCCGCATATGCCAAAGCCTAATTGAAGAGGGTTGTTGTGATTTTCTCGGTAATGCACTTCAACGCTTCGTAGCCGAGGTTCGAAGCTTTCTATTGTGGAAGTGATGTTCTTTTGAATGTGACGAACTAAATTGGTGTTGTTCGATAGAACATCATTGAAATCAGGTAAGCCATATTCCCCATCGATCATTGCATTACCCGCGTGAGTATTAAGCAAATCAGCAAGGTGCAGATGAATGGATTCAATTAAATGCCTATGTGAAACCACTTTTTCATAACAGTTTTTCGGCTCACCAAGTTCAATTCGTTCTAATAATCGGTAACCTTTTTCCATATAACACTCTAAGAAAAAAAGCAGCCAGTGAACCTGGCCGCTTATTTATTTCCAAACTTATTATTGGTCTAGCTTACCAACCAAAGATAAGTCAAAGCTCGCGCCCATGTACTTGAAGTGAGGACGAACAGACATCGATACTTTATACCAACCTGGGTCACCCTCAACGTCAGACACTTCGACTTTAGCCGCTCGTAACGGTCGACGACCACGAACTTCTGCTGGCGGGTTCTCTTGGTCAGATACGTATTGACGGATCCATTTATTTAGCTCAACTTCCAAATCGGTACGCTCTTTCCAAGAACCAATTTGCTCACGTTGAAGTACTTTAATGTAATGAGCTAAGCGGTTAATAATGAACATGTAAGGTAGCTGAGTACCCAACTTGTAGTTCATCTCAGCTTGCTTGCCTTCAGGTGTATTCGCAAACACTTTTGGTTTTTGAACTGAGTTTGCCGAGAAGAACGCTGCGTTATCAGAACCTTTACGCATTGTTAAAGCCATAAAGCCTTCTTCTGCAAGTTCATACTCACGGCGGTCAGAAACCAGAATTTCGGTTGGGATCTTAGTTTCGATCTGACCCATCGCTTCAAAGTTATAAACCGGTAAATCGGTTACCGCACCACCACTTTGCGGGCCAATAATGTTTGGACACCAGCGATATTTTGCAAACGACTCACTGATCTTTGAAGCCATAGCATAAGCTGAGTTACCCCAAAGGTAATTGTCATGGCTGTCCGTAACCATTTCATCGTAGTCAAACGCCTTAATTGGGTTGTCTTCAACTGAGTATGGCGTACGCAGCATAAAACGTGATGTACACAGCCCAACATAACGTGCGTCTTCGTGATCACGGAATCCGCGCCACTTAGTATACTGAGGACCTTCAAATACCGACTTTAAGTCTTTTAAGTTTGGTAATTCTTCATAAGAATCTAAACCAAAGAATTGAGAAGATGCAGAAGTAATAAATGGTGCATGAGACATAGCACCTACATTACCCATATATTCCATTAGTTTAATATCAGGCGAAGACGCAGATAGTTGGTAATCACAAATAACGGCACCTACAGGCTTACCACCAAATTGACCGTATTCACGAGTATAAATCTGCTTATATAAACCTGATTTCACTACTTCAGGAGCATCTTCAAAATCATCCAGAACTTCGTCTTTCTTAGCCGAAATAAGTTCGATTTGAATGTTTTCACGGAAGTCCGTGTGATCAACAAGATATTTAAGACCACGCCATGTTGATTCAATCGCTTGAACTTCTTCGTTGTGAAGAATTGCATCAACCTGTTTAGACAACTTTTGATCAATCTCAGAGATCATCAAATCAACTAAAGACTGGTCTACTTTTTCTACTGTTGAGCTGCTTAATAACTCACCAATGAATGCTTCAACGCCACGCTTTGCAACGTCAAAACCCTCATCACTAGGTTTAATGCGAGTCTCATTTAAAATGCTATCCAGAAGAGAGCCTGACTCAACTAGAGCTGCTTCTTGTTCTGGTGCTTGTGCTTCTGCCGACATGATCTTCCTTACTCTGCTTTTTCGCCTTGGTCTGCACCAATGCTTAGTTCATCCAAAAGTTTCTTTCTTGCTTCTTCATCTTGAAGAACTGCTGCAATCTTCTTACGGAACGCAGGTACATTCCCTAGAGGGCCTTTCAATGCAACCAAGGCTTCGCGAAGTTCTAGTAAACCATTCAGTTCAGGAACGCTCTTCGCAATCGACTCTGGAGTAAAGTCCTTCATATTTTTGAATGTAATATCAACGCCAATTTGCGCACCTTCTTCATCAGAAAGACGGTTTTCAACATTTGCTTTGATATTCGGTGCGTAACCTTCTAATACTTCGTTAAAGTTATCTTTATCGATATTAATCGGATTACGCTCTTCGATCGGAGTTTCATCTGCACGAGCAGTGAAGTCACCGACAACCATCATACTTAGGGGCAGTTCAACATCATCAGACGCATCGCCTGTTGCTGGAACATAACGTATATTAATTCGCTCTTTCGGAGCCACCGAGCCATCACGTGACATAATTAGTCCTTTCTAGTTTATTGCTGGTCATAAATTGTTTCCCATTCGCTATATCTCACAGGTAAAAAATCCTTAGTTCGATATAGTTCCTTTAGAGTTTTTTGAATTAGATTTTCTAAAGAAAAAAACAAATGGGGTTCCCAAATTGATAGATTTAGTTCCTTAGCCACCGCCCAACTTTGTTCCAAGTAAGGCAAGCACAAAGGGTATAAACCAACACTTTGGTAGGCTTTCACTAACTTTAAGTGCAACATGAATTGTCCACGACCGGAGTTATCCAACTCGAGTTTGTTTGACAGTTCAGCCACATATTTACCCAAGTCACCCAGGGCAATATCCTCCATCTCAGATAGATCATCTTCAGCTACAACAATAGTTTGAATTATTGACGACTTACCCGAAGGACAAGCGCTACCTGTAGACAACCAAGTAATCGTTGCTTCATCCGCAAATGGAATAGAATTTTTGAAAGAGAGGTTCTCAATTCCCTCAAAAGAATCGACAAATCTCTTTGTTTCTTGCTTTACAGCCAACGCAGCTTCGTCATACCCAAGATTGTCTAACATTGAATAAACGAAATAATGCCCAGTTAGCCAAAATGGCGCATCAGTAAGTGTTCGTTCTAGACGCTTGATCGTATCGATATCACTTTCTTGATTTGCTTTATCTCGATATTCCGCCTGCTGGTCTGATGACACAGCGAGGCTAAGAGGCGTTAGATTGTCTTTGTGATCAGGTAAACCATCAACGTCGGCCCATGTCAGGTGACGGTAAATCCGATATCCTAAAGGTTCAGTCGGATTTGAATGCACCATGATCTCAGACACTTTTTTTAACGTACGCTTTGATGCAGCCGGAGATGAAAAATCTGTGTCAACGTCTACAGTGCTGTGCTCTCGAGGTTTACTTCGTTTCTGATTAGGCGTGGTGTGCGTCTTCGGACTGTCAGCTTCGTGGCTTTGTGGAACGATCGCTTTCTCGGACAGTGCAACAACATCAATGAGCGGTTCGGAATCAGCCAAACTGTGTTCAACCAACGTTTCTTCATTTAAAGATGCGTTCTGCATTAGTTGATTCAAATGACTTTTTAATTCGAAAAAGTCTACATCAGAGTCTTGAAATATCTCGTCAAACTGACGCTGGATACCTTCAGTTAGTGTGATACATCGAGATAGAACTTCCCAGTCAAGGGATTCTGCAGACAATTTAGTCGCGACGAGTTTGAATTGATGATTGAGCCACTCAACAGCCCCATCTCTACCTCTTTTACGTTTAGGGTATAACTCATGACCAAAACGACTGATTGAGTCATTGAGCAAAGATAATCCTTCCTCAAGCCCTATCTCGCCTTTGTCCTCTACCAAAGAACGGATCAGATAACAAAGCGCTTTAAGATCCTTACTATGCTGACTTAGCACTTCAATCGAATGGACTTTTACTATATGCCAGTCAACAGTCTCACCAAATAATGAACCAAATTTTTTCACTTCGGCTTCCATCATTTCATAGCAAAACTCGTACCTAGCATCCTCACCAGTTGGTGAGTGTTCAGATATTGGTGCTAATAGCGTTTCAGTATCGATCAGACTCAAGTTAACCTCTGCTTTCAGAATTGTAATTTCTAATTGCTCGCTCGATTGCTATAGCACCTCGCGCTGGTTTAGATAGTTGATGACTTTTGTCTATAGAATCACTTGCCATACTATTAAGAATTTCCGTTATTTCGCTGAATTTCTTAGGGGCATTAGTCTCTAGATCAGCTAACGAGTCGTGAAGTTTCTGTCGGCCAAATACTGATTGTTCAGTTACAGTACTGAACAAGATAAATTCGCTTCTTGCTACTTTTAGAGCTCTTACTTTAGCTTTCAATTTTGGCGTGTTACCAAAAAATGATTGCGCAGCTTCTGCCTCAAGAATTGCTTTGGTGTAATAATGCTGCTTTGCATTTTTCTCTATCGAGGCATCTATTCCGCTGAGCACTTTTCGCGGTAATACATGACTATAAAAGTAGGCTCTTGACTGGTTTACTTTCCAAGCAGTTTCAATATCACTGTCTGCAACATCTGATTTCCCATCTAAGATGAGTTCGACTAAACGCTGTTCTTGATTCCCACCAAAGGCGGCAATATTTTGTGAATTGATGGTCGCCTTATTCAGACTTGCCATCGTTTCCGTCAGCGCTTTATCTGCATAAGGAAATAGAGAGCCGTCACTGTTCAGTTTTTCTCGCAAAACAACGAGATCATGCCGGATCGACATCAGAGTTTTAGGAAGTAGATCGACCGCCCCTTCATATTCATTCAAGTCCGATTCATAGTTTTTATACAACTTAGCTAATTTGCTCTGTTGGACTTCATAAGCTTCTCGGTAAGGAGCTGTCGAGACGACATCTTTTTCCATATCTTGCAACGCGAATTCAATATCCCATGGAGACTGTGCTAAAAAAGACGCGGTTTGTGCAGGTTTAATAGTGCTCACAAGGCTACTCGAACTGTTGGTCGATTTAACAATCGATTTCCATTCAGGCTGACCTTGGTTATATAAATATGTACCAGTGATAATCACGACACACAGAACCAAACTCGCTTCTAAGTATCGAAGTCGACCACTTTGAATTCTGTCAATAGTTCGATGTTTGGTTAGAACGAGATCAGCATTCCGTAAACTACTAAATAAGGGAGCACTTACTTCAGCACCAAATTTTTGGGTATCGATCTTCGCTAGTTGCTGCGCAAATGAAGTCGCTGTATACCTGTGCTGTCGAGGGTTGTTGACAACCTCTTTAATTAACTTCCATACATGGTTAGGGATTAAACCTGGTCGTTTTTTTGCTTGTAATTGAGTTGTCCAAGCATCGCCAAATGCAGCACCAAGAAATAGATGCCCAGTTAATAACGCCAATGAATAAACGTCATCTTGAGGTTGAGCCACGCCAGACTTTATAAACGCAGGAGACGCATAGCTCATGCTTGCTTCAGCGTAAGTATTAGATTCACCAACATAACGAGCAGCACCAAAGTCGATCAACTTTACATAATCGGACTCTGTAACAATAATGTTTGAAGGTTTAATATCTAAATGGCAGACACCTCTCGTGTGCATAAACTCAAGCGCACCAGACAATTGATATATCAGCCACGCAATATGGTCATGCCTAAAACCTTTAGGAGTATGACGAGCCATTTTTTCAGCCAAAGATTCGCCCTGAATCCACTGATACATAAAGTATGGTCGATCGAACTCTTTGCCTATTTTAATGAAATCAGCAACACTCGGATGTTGAGACATCTCAAGACGACTGGCTTCATTAATGATTAATTCATTCGCAAGTTCAGATGAACCTTCATTTAGAACCTTACAGCAAACCTGTTTTTCAGGGTTCCCTTTCTTGGCCAGGTGATAAACAGTCGTTTTGCCATTTTTTGAAGGTAATGTATCTAACACGTCAAATTGGGAGAAAATCACATACTCTAGCTTGGGCTTATTTTTATTAGCCATATTCTGAGCTTGCTGATTTTTCTTTTCGATCGCTTTCACAACCAACTTATCTAGATAACCTTTGGCTGTCCCTTGCTTTTCTGGCACGCTAAACTCTTTATCAAACGAAATAAATTAATGTTGGATAATAATTACTGTCCAATACCCTTTTCAATAGCAGTATTTAAAACCATCGGTAAGACTATTAATTCAGTTATTATTACTAAATAACCAAACATTACGACAAACGCTTTAACTAACTATTTTTGGCTAAAAATTAGGGTACTTATCCACGTAAATAACGAACTAAACATACATTGTTAACTGAGTCACATTTTTAGTTCATTCTAATAAAAACGAATTGTTCGTTTATCTGAGTAATGTTCAATAATAGTATTGATTATCTCTATAATTGGAATAGGTGTTTGGGAAGTGGATTCACCAAATAGGAATTAGGAATAGTTCGATATCAAGTGAGCATGGTAAAGCACTAAAATACTGCTCACTTATCATAAAACCATCAAGCCTCGCTCCTAAGCTTGAGTTTGTAATTGGAATGTACAACGCTATATTTAATTACGATGATAAAAAATACACATCAGTTTCATTAAGGTGTTACAAATTTAGAGATAGAGCGGTGCAGCAACTAAAGCGGCTTGATGAATAAGGTGGATCTAAATAAACGCTAAGACTAACTTTGTCTACTGAATCGCCTTTCAGATAATTGTCGTGTGATAATGATTATAATATAAGCGTTTCGTATCACGGCTATGCAGTCAGGTCTGTTTCATACAAGTGAGTTGGAGCAACGCCCTTTCTCCTTTAACATCAAACATTAACAGGGTTACAGGGCTATTATGCGTTACCTCTTGGATAGTGCAGGCCATTAATGCCAATGCAGAACAACTACCCAATGTACCCCATAAATCATTAATTAAAGTGGGCTGCTGTGGGTTATCAAAACATTCGGCGCGTGCACCTAACGCGAACCCATAATCTTCAGTATGAGACCTCAGATTAGTCATATCAGAGAATACAGGCCCAAAACTCTTGATATTGCGACTCGCATTCCTGACGAGCTTCATTACTGACCTTCGCGTTGTATTTGCAGGTTCTACTTCGAAATAACCTAACTTTGCTTTGGGTTTAAGCTTTAACGTTTGCACCAAGTTATTCCGACATAACAGTAAACCCGCCCCGCCCTCACTCGGTATTATGCCCCATGGATTAGTTGAACTCATGACATCTCCAGATTCGATTAAGTCACTGAGATCATCAACAAGTGAATCTACTGAGATACTCATTATTGCATCGAATTGGTTCAACTTAGCCAATGATGTGGTCAAGTATGATGGTCCACTTTGTTGAACCACTTCATAACGTGATATTGAATCACAATGCTTACATTCACTTAACCACTGACTCATCTCCACAGCAGAAATAGAGCCCGGTACATTGACGAGTAACGGAATAGGCTTTAATGATGTAGGTAACTGCTTTAAAAGAGAGTCGATCAAGCTCTCAATAAGCACCGAACACTTGTCAAACAATGATGTACTGGAAATGTATTCAATACTAGCGTACGTGAATCTTTCTATCCCATCACCGGCCACTTGCTGATCGAACCTTCCCAAATCCGCTTTGGCAACTGTTGTGGCAATATCAAGATTCATGCCCGTTGGTGTCATGGCTTCCATACCAATAACGAATCGTGCTGAATTGTTATTCATTATCCGACAACTCCTGTTTTTTATGGATCTTCGTTGACACTAAAAGATGCTCCTCGCCTTGACATGGAAAGGCAGCGCTGTAACTGATTGAAAGTATGCGAGCCTCTGTATCAATGAAAACCGTAGAAATAGGCATATCTACTTGATAGTTGGCATTTTTAAATTGAGCTTCTGCTACATACATCTCTTTGGGGAAACGGAAAGAGAGTGCATCATTATGGCAAAAGCCACTCATCATCAATCGTTCACCGCCAGATATGAAGCCTTTGCATTGTTGGTCTAGTGGCGCACTCTGATAAAAACGCTGGTCAAAGTCTACGGGATAAAGAGGTTTCCTATTCTCTAGCCAATCGTCATCAAAAGTGCCAGCATATTGCTGACGAGCCCCGAAAAATGGGGCTAACGGGCCAAATCCAGCAACCCGTGTATTCTTGGGTGTCGCACTCCAATCTTCCGTAGGATAAAAAACCGAAGGAACCTTCTGTTTCAATAGTTCCCCTTTAGTATCAGCAATACCTCCGCCGAGCCGGTTTCTTAAATCGCCTCCGATAGCACAGGAGAAGTCCATCTCTTTTTCCACAAATGGGAGTGGTTTACTTAGCGTTACGCTACCTCCGTGCTCAATCCATTGCCTATCACCAAGTACCGATATGGTTTTGTCGATATGGCCATCAATCAAAAGCCGACACTCATGGTACGTAACTGCCTTTTTTGCATAGCTTCGTGCCTTACCGAAAATCAGCACATCAGTATTGGCTTTGACTATGGCAAATTCATGGTCTATTTTCATGGCGGAGAGCCCCGCTTCACCCAAATAAATCGGATCGTCGTAAATCTCTGACTCTTCTTGCTCCGTCCAAACTGAATCTACGAGTTTCCAAGAGCGTTTTCCAACAACAACCCACACCTCATCGCCATTCTGATCTCGTTGGAATCTGCCTTTAATAGAAAGGTCAGGATGATTCTCAATATCCCACAACTGCATTATTATTCCTTAAATTGAACCTTTCTGAGGCTGCTGAATTCTGAGTTAATCGTGTGATATTCCAGTTTTGTTGATGAGCAGGCATAGTAAAATCCCAAGGAATGTATGATCGAGTGTGAAGACAAACCTGTCGCCAAATCCAAACCCTAAATACGGTACTAACCTGAGTATCGAACATGGCTTGTATACTGGTTTCTAAGGTCAAAGGTTGCCCCATTCGACTTGGTGATACTTGTATGTAAGCACCACTTTCAACCCACTCTGTTAACTTTATGAGTATTTCATCCCATTCAATGTCGAGGCCAAAATTTTCTGGTGTCACTGGCATACGTTGTCCATAGACAATATAGAGCGCCTGAACCCATTGCTCGCCATCGAACTCATCAAGGCTTAACATCAATTCAACTATTTCAGGAACGTGCTCATTCAGGCCATGTAAAACAAACTCAATTGGCGCCAGCGCACCGCTCGTATCAAACTTGGAAAACTCTTTGAGTTCTAAAAGTTTGGCAAAAGTAATGACTTCAGGATCAAAGACACCATCGACGGATACACCGAACTCCTTACGAAACCATGTATTCCTGTCTTCCTTCGCAAGTAATCGTTCAAACAAATTCTGACTGCCCGCAGTATTTTCAACTAACCAAATGACGCTCTCTGAATCATTTTGTAAAGATAAAAACGAATGCGTTTTATGATCGGAAAATCGTTTATCTTTGAGCCAACGTTTTAATAAACCGACAGTAATACTCTGACGTAACTGTATGCATTCAAGGAAAAGTAAGGGAAGCTTACAACCACCTTCAACCATTCCGATGATCACAGAGTCGATGTCTGATAATGATGACTGAACAACTAGCAATTTTGCGGTTTGGTAATCCAAATCATCAAGTATCGATAAACCACAAAGTAGGTTTTCGTGCTCTTGTCCAATTTCAGAATTCAACATGAGCCAAGCATAAATGGTTGGTTCGCTCTGCTTTAATTGATGAATCAATCCCGGAGCCAATCGATAGAAAGACAAATAAACATTTTTTAGGTCTTCAATCTGACGCTCAGCCAGCGCTAAATACTCCAGTTTAACGCTTGGGTATCCCCTTTTATGTACTTGTAAGCGTTGCTTTAACAAGAAACCGAATGTCTCCGAAGCCAGTGACAGCTTTTCATTACACATATCCAGCCATTTGATAGGAAGCTCGTTCAATAAAGTGAGCGTAATTTCCGCATTAGCGATGGCCAGTTCCACATCTTCATTAGTAATCGGCTGGTTTAGTTGATCTATACCTATTTTTTGACGCATCCGTGAATCCAATCTAGTAACACGATCAATTGATCGCTATGGTGCCGCCTTGAATTTTTTGAGCCTTCTCAGCTTGAGAAGTCACATATTTGGCTTTGGTGGTAATTCGGCCATCACGGCCGCTGTAACGAGTCTCTGTTTCGCCACTTCTCACAATTAACTCTTGTTCCGTTTCAATAACCATTTTCTTGGCTCTCAGTACAAACTCATCCGAGTCATCAACAATGGAGAAAAAGATATCTGTGACTAAAGGAAGGTTAAAGTCGTTATTAAGAAACTCGATACGACATGAAAGGTTGTTATCAATAGCAAGTTGCAACTCAGCTAATTTAAACCCTCTCCCCAACCTCGCATTAATTGGCTGCTGCAACGGGTTTCCTTCAAAATCGACGCGAACACCACTCTTAGTTTCGTTAATCGATACAATTGTTCCAAAACGCGAAAAGCAAGCCGTTGATTCGGCTTGCTGTTCGGTGATGGTTTGTATAATTGGGGTTTGTTTTTCCATCATTAATTGATCGCCACGTTTCCACCTTTGATTACAACTTTATCGCTTCCTTCGATGGTTATTGAGGAACCTGATAACTTGATAGAACCGTCACTATTCATCACTAATGAAGACCCACCCGTCTTCAGTACTATCTTGTCACCGCTTATGACCTGCGTCGCGCCATCGGCTTTGTATGAAGTGTTTCCTTTAACAGAGACCGTTAAGTTGCCACCAACCGTCTGGTTATCATCGGCCCCTATATCAGAACTTTTTGATGCACCTACCGTTAAATTACTGTTTTCACCAACATCAAAATCATCATTCTTACCAATCTTGGTAATTTGATTGTCTCCAATTTCTAAGTCAGAGTTGTTCTTAACATATTGAGTTTCATTAGCGTTGTAAGTAACGGATACATCTTGTTCGACAGTTTCAGTAAACGTGCTGTTAACTTGGGTGGCCTTGTGTCCGTCAATGGTCTCTTTGTGATCACCGTGAACATCATTTGTCTGATGGCGTGCAACCTTTAAAAACTCATCTTGGCCTATGTCGCGGTAGCGGTTATTCAAAACCTTAGTCGACATGTCCTTTTGCGCATGAATGTAGACTTCTTCTTGGTTAGCTTCGTCTTCAAAGCTCAACTCGTTATAGCCTGTCCCTTTATGCGTTTGAGTTCTGAAAGTTGTACGCGTTTTGTTCTCTGGTAACGAATAAGGAGGATAATGAAGTCCGTTATAAACTGCACCAGTAACTAAAGGCCTATCAGGGTCTCCCTCTAGGAAGGTAACAACCACCTCATGACCGATGCGAGGTAGGTATACCGCCCCCCAAGTCGGTGCTGCCATTGATTGACTCACTCGAATCCAACAACTGGAATGCTCATCGCTCTCGCCATAACGGTCCCAATGGAACTGAACTTTGATTCGTCCAAGCTTATCAGTATAGATTTCTTCGCCTGCAGGCCCCACAACGACCGCTGTTTGTGTACCTTCAACCAAAGGAGCCTCAAGTTTTGGAGCTCTAAACTCAACATTCCTAGGAATGCACGCAAACTGATTGTGATATGTAGTTGGCAGACCATTAGTTTCATCTTCATGAACCTGAGGATCATGGCCACTATGCATTACCGATATCATGAGGTAATCACGATTGATTGCTGAACGTGGATGTTCACTGACACTAAAACTGTATCCAGAAGCCAATCTCATGACATTACTGGAGGCCTCTACTTGCTGATTATCTACAACATGTTCAGACATCCATTCATTTGATCTTACTTGACCCATCATTGGATCTACGTAACGCCCTGGGAAATCGAATAATTTCAAATCTAAATCGAGTTCACCGGAGCTGCTCATTTCTTGAGGGATCTTCGGAAACTCGTAGTTATAGTCAGTGTAAGTAACGTGGCCGGTTTTCACTCGATTCACGAGTTCAAGGTCAGAGATATGCTCGCGGTCTGCAACACCACCACCATCCGCATGATAAACAATAGGGCCTAGATAAGATCCGTTAAGTGGTGAGCTCAATAACTCAGTTATTGCATCATTACTGTCGACAATAACCATTGTGTGGTTAGCTTCTGTATGCTCAAAGTAGTACCACATACCATGCTCTGCCAAAATTCGTTGAACAAACTCTAGGTCTGTCTCTCGATATTGGAGCACGTATTCTTTTGAAGGATAGACACCTGACAGTTCTAATCGATAATCAGTTACTGACGCATCATCTAAAGCTTCAGAGATGATCGCCGACGCTGATTTTTGTTGAAAAATGCGGCAGTCTTGTCTTTGGCTCAAAAACCAAGCTTGCGGAACAAGAGTCAGTTGGTAACGGGAGAATCTCCTACCCGATCCAAGGTAACGAACTTCATTAACTACGCCGTGAAAGCATCTCGCTGAACTGACACCTTGACCATATAGAGTCAAGCTACCTGGTTTACGGATGAGTGCATCAAATGAGATATCAGGATCAAGTGAAAGTAATGATAGGCTGATTTGAAAAGGCTTTGAAAGCTCTTCGATTACCTGAAAGCTCTCCACACGAAAATCATGCTCAGAGCCTTGCAGTTCAAACTTAAATTCTACGTCATTCACCATATCTTTTACCTGATACTAATAATAGAAATAGGGCCAACAGCAGTTGTTGACCCTTTGTTTTTCACGAAAAGCGATTAAGCTTCGCGTGGAGCACGCCAGTCATCGTTACCAGCAGTACCACAGTTTTCGTGAGTTACTTCGATTGCACGGTAAGTCAGCTTAAGTACTTCTTCAGTTACACGATCTGAAGTTGCAGCGTCTTGACAGTGATTCATACGAGTTTGAATATCTACAAGTAGTGCATCAATTAACTTGATTGAGTAGTAGTGCTCTTGCTTACCTTGTACTGAAGTACGGTAAAAACGGATTACACACTCAGGAAGCTTTTCGCCAGACACTAATGCGTTGAATAACAGAGGTGAACAACGGTCTTGTACTTTAGTTACTACTACAGGGCGGTGAACACGTTGACCTGTTGGTTGGCCACTTTGTGGGTCACGTGGAACTGTTAGTACGTGATCAAGTTCTTGAACTAGGAACTCATCAACATGAGCTTCTTGCCAAGTGTTACCTACAGAATCTGCAGAGTAAGTATCTTTAGTAATGTGACCTTGAGTTTCACCATTGATAGACATATATGCTGGAGTTGGCATCGATATTTCCTTTTTAAAATTTATAATTCATTAATTCACCAAATCGCTTATCACCGCGACTGATTAAGCTAATACAAACATCATGCCAACTTTATAAAACCAATGAATACAGTCAGTTACAAAAAATCACCCGTTATAAACATTATATTTAACAACAATTTGTTGTTTATAAAAACGATTTATTGAACGTGGATACTAATAAATTGAATTTAAAACACAAAGGCAAAATAACTATCTCGAAGATTAGAAATAAAGTCAAAAAAACTAGTAATTAAATCATAACACCTAGACTATTTATTATTTTTAACGGGATTTTAAATATTAGTCAGATAAAAAGCCAAAACAAACAATAAAAGTAACCAATAAACAATAGTAAATTCATCACCGAATAAAAAACCAGTTATCAATTTTAGTATAATTGCTGCATCCCATATACATAACTAATAGAACTAAAATGATAAATATAAACCTTTCCTCTTTAATACAACGTCTGCACCCTATTGTAAAAGTCGCTTTAGAGGATGCCGCTGCATTAGCCGTATCGGAAAAAGCCAATGAAGTGCAAATTGAACACTATCTATTAAGCTTATTAGAAAGGCCAAATAGTGATTTTGATATCTTATTAAGTCATTTCGATTGCTCAGAGACCATTTTAAGGCAATCCATTCGTTCGACTTTAGATACCAACACAACAGGCAACGGCAGCAAGCCCGTTTTTTCTTCGCTTTTAATCGAATGGCTTCAAGAAAGTTGGTTGGTCTCATCTTTAGATCTATCCGAAACTCAGATTCGCTCTGGCGCCCTACTTCTTACACTCGTGAGTAACCCACTACGCTATGGTCAGCACGGCTACGCTTCAATCTTAGACGGTGTAAACCCAGATACCTTAAAGCGTAACTTTTCTGAACTCACAACAAACTCTCTAGAATCTTTAGCAACGACATCAGAAAAAACCGACGCACGTGAAGATGGTTCGGCATTAAGTAAATTCACCACCGACTTTACCGGCAAAGCAAGAAAGGGCGAGATCGACCCAGTATTCTGCCGTGATCAAGAAATCAGACAAATAATCGACATCTTGGCGCGACGCAGAAAAAATAACCCAATCGCCGTAGGTGAGCCGGGAGTTGGTAAAACAGCGGTGGTAGAGGGTCTTGCATTAAAAATTACCGAAGGAGATGTCCCAGACTGCCTCAAAGGTGTTGAACTATACGGCCTAGACATGGGCTTACTTCAAGCGGGGGCAAGTGTTAAGGGAGAGTTTGAAAAACGCCTTAACGCAGTACTAGATGAAGTGAAGAATTCACCGACTCCAATCATTTTATTTATAGATGAAGCTCACACGCTAGTTGGGGGAGGCAATCAAGCTGGAGGCAGCGATGCTGCCAACCTACTTAAACCCGCTCTAGCACGTGGTGAAGTAAAAACAATTGCTGCCACCACATGGTCTGAATACAAAAAATATTTCGAAAAAGATCCAGCTCTGGCGCGCCGTTTCCAACTGGTAAAACTTGATGAGCCGTCGGCTACTCAAGCAGCATTGATCATCCGAGGCTTAAGACCAGCCTATGAAAAGTCACATAACGTATACGTACGTGACGACGCAATCACTGCCGCAGCAAACTTAGCTGATCGTTACATCACTGGACGTCAACTGCCAGATAAAGCAATCGACGTGTTAGATACGGCTTGTGCTCGCGTCAATATTAGCCTTAATGCAACACCGGCACCTGTTGAAACATTACATCAAGAAATTGCCGCTGCGAATCGCGAGCTCGAAGCTCTAGAACGTGACCAACTTCAGCAAACTGGTGACAAACACAGTGCCGCTTTAATTCCTGAGCTAAAAGAGAAGATTGAAAAGGCCACAGAAGAACAAGCTACCCTTCAGGTTCAATGGAAAAAAGAGCAATCTCTTATTCAAGAGATCATAGAACTGCGTAGTCATCTTTATAGCCTTACTACTCCTTCGACTGAAGAAGACAGCGCTCCTATAGCTGACAATACGCTTCAAGATGATGACGCACTAACAAGTGACAAACCAAATTGTCATGAATATTCTGAAGAGCAGACTCGCGAAGCTATTCAATCTTGTAACGAACGTTTAGATAACGTGCGCGGTACCAATCCGCTCGTTCACTATGAAGTAGGTCCAGACGAGATTAGTCATGTTATTTCTGATTGGACAGGCATTCCTATGGGTAAGATGCTTCAAGATGAGTCGCAAGCGACCTTAAACTTGAAGCAAAATCTAATTCAAAACATTAAAGGTCAAGAGTTTGCCATTGATGCGCTTGCTGAAGGTATTCAAACCGCAAAAGCAGGATTGGGCAACCCAGATGCACCAACGGGCGTTTTCTTATTGGTTGGCCCAAGTGGTGTAGGTAAAACAGAAACAGCTCGCGCTATCGCCGACCAAATGTTTGGTGGTGAACGTTTCATGACGACCATCAACATGTCTGAGTTCCAAGAGAAACACACTGTGTCTCGCCTTATTGGTTCTCCTCCTGGCTATGTTGGTTTTGGCGAAGGCGGTATGCTAACCGAAGCAGTACGTCAGCGCCCTTACTCTGTTGTTCTTTTAGATGAAGTTGAAAAAGCAGACCCAGAAGTACTCAACCTGTTCTATCAAGTTTTCGACAAAGGCACACTGAATGATGGCGAAGGTCGTACCATCGACTTCAAAAATACGCTCATCATCATGACGAGTAACCTCGCGACACATGAGATTGAGTCTTTGGTTCACCAAGCGAAAGACATTGATGCCAATATCGTCGCTGAAGCCATTCGCCCAACGTTGAATCAACACTTCAAGCCAGCCTTGTTGGCTCGTATGTCCGTGTTGCCATTCCTTCCACTTTCAGACGCAGCAATGACTGATATCATCCATCATAAACTGAAGAAAGTGTCTGAGCGCCTGCAAAGCCACCACAAACTGGCACTTTGCTATGGGGATAACTTAGTAGAATTCGTATTAGGCAACTGCCGCCTTGCAGAGACGGGAGCTCGAAATATTGATGCCGTTATTAACCGTCAACTATTGCCGCAGCTTTCGACTCAACTACTGGTGAATGACAAGGATGATTCACATACTCAAATTGACGTTTCTGTGGACGAGCAAGGAACTCTAACTTATGCGTTCAGCTAACCATAGTGAGCTTAGTAACGCCCTACTTGCGATCAGCCAATCTCTGGCTGATCGCAGCCAGTTAGCTCAAACTTTGGATGCCGTTCTCACAGCAGCAAGGCAAATGACTTTCGCGAAACATGGCATCATTTACGTGCTTGACCAAACCGGTCAAGCCTTGATTCCGAGCACCGCACACCACCATGAAAAAGTCATTGCCTCACATCCTTGGGAGCCTCTGCAGTTAGACACAGTAAGTGAAGCCGACCCATTCAACTTCGCCGTACGTAACGGCGAAGTTGTCTTGATCAATGAGCTATACACTTACAATGGTTATGACTGCGAAGGCATCTATCAAACCGAGCAAACGTTAGGTCTAAAAAGCAACAACTTACTTGCTTGGCCATTGATTGATGATGAAGGCAAAACCATTGGATTATTGGTTTTGCTCGATTTAAGCGTTATCGATAACGAAACCGCACTTACCGAGTTTTGCCGAATGGCGGCAAGTAATATTCGCCATGCCATTTGGTTAGAGCAATATGGACAAGTGATTAAGAGTTTAAGCGCCGATAACCAAGCATTGGTCCGTGAAAATACTCAGCTAAAAAAGCGGACAAAGAAAACCTATCAAGGTCCGATCGCTGAAAGTGAAGAGATGGTCAATGTATTGAGCCGACTTGATAAGGTGCTCTCTCTGCCTGTCGACGTCTTACTTAGAGGCGAGACGGGTGCGGGTAAAGAAGTCATTGCAAAATACATTCACGAAAACTCGAATCGTTCTGACCAAGCATTAATCGTTCAGAACTGTGCCGCAATTCCTGAACAACTTCTGGAATCCGAACTTTTCGGGCACAGAAAGGGCTCATTTACCGGTGCAGACAAGGACAAAGTTGGCTTATTTGAAGCAGCAAACGGTGGTACCCTATTCCTAGATGAAATTGGCGATATGCCAATGCTACTTCAAGCTAAACTGCTACGTGTGCTACAAGAACGTAAAGTTCGCCCTGTAGGCGCCAGCAGAGAGATTGAAGTGGATGTTAGAGTCATTGCTGCGACACACTGTAACTTAATGCAACAGATTAAAGACGGAGGCTTTAGGGCCGATTTGTTCTACCGCTTGAACGTATTTCCCATCACCTTACCACCACTGAGATCCAGACAAGCGGACATTATCCCACTTGCCGAGCACTTTGTTCAGCACACCACGACGATGTTAGGCTTGCCTCAATCACCGGGATTGAGTGCTAATGTGAGAAACCAACTACTTACTTATACCTACCCCGGTAACGTGCGTGAGCTTAAAAACATCATTGAGCGATCGGTTTTATTATCAGATTTCGAAACTATTACTCAGATTGAGTTTGGTGAACAGATCCCTGAAGACGTAGAACACCGCCAAGTTGTTGCTCCAACTACATCGGCAATTCAAACCACGTTCGAACCTGAACCTCTAGGAGATGACGATGTCGCAGTTGGCCTAAAAGAGGTCGTCAGTCAATATGAACGAACTGTGATTATCGACTGCTTAAACTCTTGTAATTGGCACACGAAACGAGCGGCTGAACAACTATCGCTCCCGTTAAGTACACTCAATCACAAGATGAAGAAATACGATATTTCTGCGGCGGGTTGAGCTCCGTGGATGAGCAAACTGAGCAGATCGATTGATTAAGTTCCGATTGACAATAAAAACCGCCCTAAGGCGGTTTTTTTTATTTATTGAGAATGGACGCTTCAATGATAGTTGCTAAGTATGGGTCTCTAATCCAGGTTACCAGACGCTCTGTACGCTCTGCTGGTTTCAGTTTTGCCCAGTTGATGTACATATCTTTGTCAACTTTATAGCTTGGGTCTTCACAATCAGAAAAATAAGGTAATTCATCTACATTTTTGTACTGCCTGTCCAACGACATCTCAAAGCTTCCAAGTTTGAACGGCGTCATTTCCGCTGTGTTGCGTTGTGCTAGAGAGGACACCTTTAGAACTGCTTCGTGGAATCGACCAAATGTCGAAACAACGGGTCCAAATGGTCGAAGCCCCTTGATTTCTTGACCGTTCAGCGCTTTAAATGCGAACTCGAAACGAGACACGTAGACTACCTTACCATCGAAATCTTCATCCATATATATGTTGGATAAAGCCTCAGAAACGAAATCTGAGTCTATATTTTTGTTAATCACATCACTGTCATTTAGCGTCCATTTAGACCCGTCCTTCTTTAGTATCCCGATGTAAGTAAGGTTACTTAGATATTCAGGGCCAGCGGTAGTTTCAGAGCCGAATACGGCTTCATTATCAAAAGTAGTAGAGAGCTTTAGTGAAACTGGAACACTCTGCCATTCGAGGTTTTGGCCCTGATACGACTCTTTTCTGTGCTTACCACCAATGAGCATAACTTCCATAGCGAATGACTTATTCGAAGTCCAATCAAAGCCTTTGAGCTCATCCGCAGTAGTGAACATACTCTCCTCGTTCATAAACTGTCGTTTATTTCCGTAGTTGACCGCAATCGCACTGTGCTTGATGTCATCGATAATAGGCTTTGTCGGGCCTTTATGAACTTTACTATGTAAGACAAAATCTAGCGTTAACAAGTCTTTCTCTGACACACTATTTCCGTTCGCTATAAAACCCGATTTCGCAGAGAGTGTATGGTTATGGTTTGTATCAACCCCTACAGGAATCTGTCTAGGTGAAGTAATAAATCGTCCGACTGTTTTGTCCACTCGTACTGGTAGCTTATAATTGCTTCCAGATAGAGTGAACTCATAGGTCATGTTTTTGAAGCCACCGCTGTGTACATATTCTTTGAGTACATCTTGTTGGGAGTCAATTTTTATCACTTGCCCAAAAATCGGACCGAGAGCAACTTTCGATAAATAGCCACTATAATCAACTAAATCATGCTTGGCGATCAAAGGCTTCACTCCAGAGAAGACATCATCACCAAAGTAAAAATACGGCTCAAACTCACAACCAATAAGGACTTTGCTGTCTACTTTTTCCGCCTCAAAAAATTCGGCCAACTCGCCTTTGGGGTCTACACTAAATTCCTCGTGTTTCATCGGTTTGAACATCAAATTAAACTTAGGCCCACTGGTATTAAGTAAACCGTCAGTGCGCTGATAAGACATCTCACACTGAAACACATTTGACGTCATCTGTTTTAGACTTTGTTTGCCTAACACCATTTGCCACTTCAAACGGTGGAAAGGCGATAATCGCACCTTTTTATTTGCTTTTAATCGTGCCTTCTCCCAATCATCAAAGGTGACCCATTTAGAATTGTCATGAGGCTCAGAGACTAATAACCTAACGAACCCTAGGTCCTCTTCTGATAATTTTTTAGACTCAACATTAAACTGTGTCGCAAACTCCACTAAGCCTCGTTGTTGATCGCGATTATAGAGCTTGTCTTGCACTGGAAACGCTACATTAAACGCCCCAGAAACATCTTTCCTTTTTGGAGCAATATAGTTGGCTTTGTTGCGAGTGATGATTTGTTCAGCGATTTCTTCACCGTAACTTTCAACTAATTGCTTGTGTCCCTCACGACGCATGAGTTCTTGGAGCCACAAGTTACACAAGTTTTCTTTTAACTCTGTGTTTAATATCCAGCCGTCGGTTTCGATATATCGCTGAATGTATTCATCGATAGCTAATATTCGCCACTGTTCTGTGAACTCTTGTTCGCCCTCAGCACAAGCTCTCTGAATCAAAAGCACCAAACCATTAATAGCAAGTGCACGGCGTTGATAGCGCTTAATCAACTCCTTTGCACCCGTAGCTTTTCCTAGGTGCTCGACTAACGCCTCTGAAGACGTAAAATACATCTCGGTCAATTGAGTATTAATTTCAGCCAATGAATCAATAATCTCTGTGGTTTCATGGCTAAGTTGTTCAATTGCAGATATGCTTTTTCTAACTTCGTTGTAGGAAGACAAGTAATAATCGAAGAGCGCAGAGTCTAGCAACTGGGCGCCACTCATCAGCATTTTCCCGCCTTCTTTGACAACGAAAAAGCCTCTTGCTGCCTGTCCTATTATCGGAACATAACAAGCCATACCAACGATCATCTCGAAGATAGCTAGCTTGAGCTCTTTTGCAATTGCTTCTTCTCCCAAGTTCGCATTTAACTGAGCTAAACGCGCTTGCTCCATAGCCTTAAAGCCGAGTCGACTCGGTGGAATTCTCGCCGCAAACTCTTGTAGGTAGATTCGAACCTCAACACGTCGGTTAATATTAAGTTGCGCGTTTTCGCGTTTGATTTCGTTGTTTGGTACCTCGACTATCGGTCGACGTTCGCCAAAAAATCGAATGTCACTAACTGAAGAAAAGAACTCAGCAACATGCTGCGCTCGCTGCTGCGAAAGGTTTTGGTTATATTCTGAATCACCGTTTTGACAGGCATGCCCTTCGATTTCAACAACGGCATTTGGAATCTTAGATAATTCTTTATCGACAGCAGCCAAATATGACAAGTGAGGGGCTTGAACCTGATTGTTATCAAAAGGAAAAACCAAGCGTAAACCAGCACCTTTATGGTCTTTAACAAACATTGCACTGTCTTCAGCAACGTCATTAGGAATGACGTCAGTAAACGTTACATTGTCGCCTAACTTATCTATGATTTGCTTAAGTAGTAATTCCCCACTCTTCAGACTTTCTTTCCAGACTGGTACCCAGTTCAGATAATCGCGTGATACCTGCTCAAAATAACTTTTCCTGAGTTTAGCTTTCTCTTCTGCTAAGCGTAATTGCTCGCTTTTGTCAGTGATCTCTTTTATCTCATAGAAGGTGTTGATTGCATTGAGCCCTGCACCAGCAAAGGGCGACAAAAAGCTTTTGATACTGCCGTTACCTGTCAACCAAGTTCTTGCAGCACTCCCCGCCACAACGTGGGCACTACCATTTCTCGCAGGTTCAATAACCTTGGTAAAGAACTTACTTTTATCAAACCCTTTCTCTTTGAGAAGCGCTTTTAAACCCACTTGTGCTGCACGCTCGGATTCCGATGCCGCTTGGCGTAAATCTTGAAGAGCTTGGTAAGCTGCTGTGGTAGCCGACACCCCAAATGAAAATTCCAATGCAGAAATCATGGCTGGGGGTAACGTGCCCTTATCTACTTGTCCCCAAAACGTGTTTGCTAAACTCCCAATCACGTCATGTTTACTTGATGGATTTTGATGAATATTAATGCCAGCATTAACCAAACTTGGTGTAACTTTTGTGCCAACCTCCCACAACGCAGCACTCATACTCGCCGTCGTTCCGCTATTCTCTAGGTTTTCAAGCTCTCCCATTCGGAAGGCTTGTAGGGCTTTAAACTGCGTAGGAAATTGGTATATCAAAGACTCTTCAAGTGAGATCATGTCGCCAGCAACAACCGCGATCTTACCAAACGGTGTCGTTTGGCTAAGCGTGATGTACTCTCGTAGCTCGTAGGTGACTCTGGAGATAAGTCCAACCTCATCATATTCTTTAGTTACATTAGTAGCATTCTGGACAAATTCGGGAATTTTACCTGCAAACTCTTGGTCGAAAACCACTTCAATGGTGTACATGCCATCAGTAAAAACGTCCGACGCCAACGGAAACAACGCGATTGGACGATGCGAACCGCTGGTTTTATCAAGTTTAGCCTGCGTTACAACGCCCTCTTCTTGTAAGCTTTTGTGTGTACTCGTTGTTTCGTCGAAACGCTTTACATCAACAACAGCTAGGTCATAATCATCGGTTGAAAAAACTACAGCGAGAAATGAAAAAGTCGGCACGGTAAAGCCACGAATGGGTTTATCTTCAGGAACAGAGTCATACCACTTGTTATATGTAACTTGCTCATCAGATAGTGCTTGAGTGCCCGCTTCATATTTAGGTGCGAGCTGTGAACGCTTTACTTCTGTGACGGCGTATTCCACTTTTTTTTCTAGCGAGTTTAGCGTTTGCTCACCGCCATACGCTTTTAGATTCCCTAAGATAGATGCAAGATCTGCGCACGCCTTTTTGATTGGGCGAGCATTACTCTGCGCACCAATCGCCAACTCTGTAAGCATTGACCATTCGGGAAAAGACAGCTTGTACGTCTTCTGTGCTAACTTATGTACTGGCGAACGCAGTGCCAAAACCTGATTGATATTGGTTTTTTGGTTTTTCTGCGTTGAATCACCCAGCACATGTAAACGACCTAAATCGTCTGTCGCCCAAAGAGCCGCGCTTTCCTCACCTAAATTTATGGCAATGGGAAGTCGTGACATAGGGCGGATATTTTTCAACTCTTCTAATGAGGTCAGGTCTTTTTCGATATTAATCGCTCTATATTGAGGGTTCTGTGCATCCCCAATATTAGGATAATCGACACCGAACAAATAGACATCTGTTGGTAAATACTTAAAGTCATTACTCATCGTTTTCTACCTCCAGAAAGCGCCCGTCATTAGCATCGGCATTATATAACACTGGTGTTATCGTGTTTTGACCAGATTGAATCACCTTCCATGACTGTCGACCTTTTCCGGTCAATTCATAGCGATAATCAGACCCATAACGTTTTATGGTTATTATTGCTGCTCCTACCTGGGTTTCTCGGCCATCATTACTAATGTTTACCACCTTATCGTAAACTTTCTTTTCATCGCCTTCCTTAGAAAACGCAAGCCACGTTTTATCTTCAACGTTTATCAGCACCTTACGATACGAGTTGATTCCCCATACATACTTACCATTAGGGCTGATCGCAATTTGGCGGTAGATACGCTTCTCAATATCTACGGAGTCTTCAAACTCTTTTTCAGGTAAAATAGTGTATAAGCGTTTGAGTGTCTTGGCGTCATAAACCCCAACCCCCAAGCCCGCGGCATTGATTAACTTACCGTCTACAATGACCGTATTTTCAGACAACGGTACGTCTACCTCTTCTTTGATTCCTGTCGCGAGTGTGTATTTAAAACGCTTAAAACCGTCTGAGAAATAGATGTAGCTAGAGTCGTCCGCCCAGACTAAATAAGGCTTGGTGCGCGCACTGCCCAGTTGAATGGTCTGCTGCGTTTTTAAGTCAAAGATCGCTTTTATCAGAGGCTCACCATAACTGTATGCATATGCCACATAACGATTATTGGGTGAGCGACTCATCATAAAGGTCTGTGGCGACGCCGTACTTGGCATATCATCCGTAACTAAACGTAAATCTGTCCCATCAATTTTCACGCTCCAAATTTTGTAGCCATTTTCGTAATCATTTACGAGAGGGTCTCGAGAGCTGACATTATTCCACCAAAACTGAATTCGAGGTTTGTCATAAGAGCTCGCATCAGACAAGTCTTCACGGGGCCACTCTTTTGCTCTGCGAACGGCATAGCCTGGTTTTACGGGAAGTGTACCTGGGTATTCAGGCCAGGACAGATCTTCAGAGTAAACAATAAAGTTGTGCTCACTTTGCCATTGGCAGCGTGGTCCTGTTACATCTTTGCGTTCCAATGACGTTGTTTCACCAACATCGTAACAAGCCTTCTGAGTAGGTTCTTTTTCTACGGATTGTGTTGTTGCAACATTCGAAGCTTGATTACTTTCGTCACCACAGCCTGTTAATAACATAACTGTCGAAAGAAGCGTGATACTTAACGTTGTTAGTTTCATTTTATAATAGTTCCGTGAGTTCAATGTCTTGATAAATTACTGACATTAATACCGTTTTATCTGAGTTATGAGATCGACAATGACGGGTTAGATTGACCCGTTTGACTTCTGGTAGCCAACCACTAAACACAATTTCTTTACAAGACTGACCCACAAACTCGGCCTCACGCAAAAAAATCTTTTGGCTCCATGTTTCATCAACACACGTCAATTGGAAATAATCATCTGGTTGATCGCACTGGGGGTTACTTTTATAGGTAATTACGATGCCTTCGCTTGGGGAGTTAACAACAGCGGCAGCGACACCCTGCTCTTTTTGATTGACGACATTGTAATCTGATTTGCTTGGAGCTTGAGTATCTAAATCCGGCAACGAAATCACAGGTTCGGAGCTCGCATCAAAGTTGTGAGTACAAGAATAATCACTGAGGTTTACTTTAACCGCTTTTTCATTATTCCCGCTCTTTAACTCATTGAGTTGCTGAAAATTGAGCTGAGCCCGAGAATAATAAAGAGCAACATCACTTTGTACGCTACCGTTTATTTTGTATGGAAGCCAAATATGAGGCAAAGGAACACCAAGTGGCTCTCTCTTTGTTTTACTTCCAGCCTTAAATGGACTCAATTCGGTTTGAAGTAATTCTGTGTATGTTTCGCCTTCGTTAGGCCAATCAGCAACCACTACCTCAACTTCTTCTGCAGTAAGACCAAAAACACGGGCACAAGCATATTCGTTCAACACACCCTCGTAGACTTTTTTACCGTCTTGGTACAACTGAAACGCTTCCCCTGACAGAAATGCTTCGGAGTCTTCATCATATAAGCTGATATCGACCGATCTTTGAGGCGAGGACTTAGTGCTTTGATAGAGCGATAGATCGATATCAGAAAAGCGTCCGTCATTTTGAATTTGGATTTCTCTCCAAACTTCTGATTGCCAAACGACATAAACGTAACCACGATCAATCGATACATACCCTGAATCACCTTTATGAACAGGAACCACCGGCACCAACACGTTATCCCACTCATCCATCTGAGTCACTTTATCAACGGGTTGCAGGTCTTCGGTTAATTTAAGCAAAATTGGCTGAGGCTGATCGGAACAAGGGATTTTGATATATAGCGTTTTACGCTCTAATTCAAGATCTTTAAATGTAGCGAGGCTTCGGTGTTTATTTTCTCGATCTGACTTACCTACCGTCACTTTTTCTTTTTGAGTATCGGTAGTTCCTAACATCAGACAGCCAGCATTACTCGACCACTGACCAGCAAACTCAACGACGATTTTATGTTCAGGGGAAGGTTCAACCGGCGAGAAGTTGTAGTGACGTGCCAAAGGTACATCATCGACAACTTGCTGGTAGTTAGCTTTGTGAACGCGCTCTGCAGTACTATTGATCACCCGATCGACATGTAACTTCAGTCGGGGGAAATTTGCTAGCTGCTTACTCGTTAGTGGACGACGTCTCACATTGGATGAAAGACAAACCCAGTTCGCTTTTACAAGTTCTACTCGAATAGCCTTGAGCAGGCTGTGGACATTTTTTTTAGCCGACGCAGTAATCTGCTGAAGCAGAGTGCTTGGTAATTGAGCCAAGATGTCTTTAGGGGTGCGCACGCGCGAAAATAGCCCGACACACTCATCCGGTGTTAAGACATATTGAAGGTCGTTCGTACTGAGAGACGAACTAGATATAAATTTGCAAACTAAGTGCATTTGGATTCTCCACAACCTACAGATATATATAGTTGCGGTGATAACTAAGCTGATAAGGCTTAAAAAAACGATTTGGTTAAATAAATTCTACGCGTAATGGTTATAAATTTCAATAGATTAGAAGGAGTATCGTCAAAAACCATAACACTAGCAATAAAGCTAATTAAACAGGATAAATAGTCATTTCGTCTGACCAACTAAAAAGGCAAATCAATTTGAACGGATGTCACATAATAATCATTTAATTGCGTACTTAAGTAAATATGAACTAGACCAAACACACATATCTGGTGGAAGCATTTCATCGATTTAGAAGGTTATATTGAGCATTTTCTCATCTGTAAAAGAAAAAAAAGTGGGAATAAATTCCCACATAAACTTAGCCAATATAAATAGGATTTATTTTGGAACACTAAATTGGCTTAAAAGGGTGGTACTAAAGTACCAAAATGCAGAACACCACATCAAATAACGATGTGATATAAACACTATATATATTATGCATTTAATATCAAGATGGCACTTTTATAGAGATAACACCAAAAACTACTATGCAAAATATCTATACAATTGCCATTCTGATTACATCACCAGTTATATTAGTTATCTGACTAAAAATATGACTAAATAATGAAATAGGAAAAACAAAATAATTTTCATTTCAATGACTCAGCATCACTAAACTAATCAATATTGGGCACTGGTATACAATAATTTTCTTAATAAAATTGAGGGTAATAAAAATGATTAAGTCCACTGTGCATAATCAAATTCCTACAACCTGAGATACATTTGCAAAAAAGGTCTGCCGAATAGGCAGACCTTTGTCTAATCTTCCATATAACGATTAGCGTTACGCTGCTAGTTTTGTGCCCTTGTCGTAAATAAGCAGTTGTCGTAATAAACTTGGCACTACGACCACTGCAGCGTTCACATCCTTATTTAATGTAAATGTAGATTCAACCAAAGTAGCATCGGCTCCAAGTGCATTGGCACCATGTAGTGACACCGTCACAGACCCACCTTCGATTGGATCAAGAGTCAGTTCATATTGCCAAACTCCGTTTTCACTAACCAGCACCTCAGCATCTGAAACTTTAACTCCCCCACTGTCTGTGACACTTAGGCTCAACTTATCACCTTCAGAAAAACGAACCGTAGTACCATCGAGAATCAATGTGGGTGACTCTGATTCGTTAACATCGTTACCGCTGTTGATCGCAGAGATGCTAATAGTTGGCGTAATCGGCAGCGAATGTGTGCTGTCTTGCGCCCCCACGTTACCCAATAAGTCTTGGTAATCTTTCACCACCAAATCCACCGTCAAATCAGACGACGTCGCGACTAATACATCGACATTGCCCGTCCACACGCTGGCGTCCGCACTCTGCGTCAGCGAGATGACCGTACCACCTAACTCGGCACTGGCCGCTTGCAGCGCTTTATCGAACTTAAGACTGACCGATACGCTCTGACCTATCGCTTGGTGTTTTGGGTTAAACGTCACGCTCGTTAACGTCGGTACCGCTTGCGCGAGCGTAAAGCTTGCGCTTTCGCTTACTTGCACGCCTGCAGCGTTGGTGCCCGTCACAATAACGGTGTAGCTGCCGTTCGGTTGATCGCTGATGTCCACCGTACTGCTCCAAGCCCCACCGCTTGCTACGGTCGTAACGCCATTTTTCAATACCGTCTCATTGTCTTGCGCTTTCACTGCCAGGCGAAGCTCTTGACCATCAAAACGGGTCGAGGTGCCTGAGAAGGCCAAGTTCGCGGCATTGCTGCCGTCCACACTGCCCACCGGTGTGATGTCCAACGTTGGCGTGATAGGCAGCGAGTGTGTGCTGTCTTGCGTGCCCACATTACCCACTAGGTCTTTGTATTGCTCTGTAATCAAAGCCACTGTTAATTCATTAGTATCAGGCACTCGAACGTTACCCTTCCAAACTTTCTTATCAGCCGTAGCAGTTAGTGAGTTGATTTGATTACCACCAAGCATGGCCGTTACTTCTTGTAATTCCTTATCAAATTCAAGGGCTACTTGTACATCTTTGCCTACTTGCTGATGCATTGGATCAAATGTCACGCTAGACAGGGTTGGTAACACACCCTCAATCCCCAAAACCAAACTATCCCCTGTACCGGGGATAGTATTTACGCTTTCGTAACTATTATCACCGACTCGTATGGTTATGTTTTTGTTCTGTTTTTCAGGCGTTATGTAATTGACCGACCAAGTTATATTGTCTGTTGTACTCCATGATGCTTGCTTCAACTCGCCTGTATCATTGCCATCACTTGCTAAAATCTCTACATCTGAAAATTCAAATTGATTAACCTCTTCAGTGAAGGTAAACAAAAGTGGAATATCAACGCCACCAGCCAAAGGCATTGATGCTGCCGTTGATATTGTTAGCTCTGGAATACTTGCTGCTTCAACTTTTGTATTTAGTGACTTCTCGGTCTGGTGTTCAACTAAATCGTCTGCCGTTACATTTATTAGATAATCGCCAGGAGATAAAAGATAACGTATCAAGTAAGGGTCACCGTCTTTGGTCGGTTCTTCAATTGATTGTGGGTTTACCGGGGCATCGGTACCGTTTTCCGCAGTAGAACCAACACTGCTTAGATTTTTATCGAAGACGTATGCTCTTACATCCAAATAATATAGCCCTTCCTCTGGAATCATCGAATCCTGAGTACTGGTGATACTTGAAATGACCGGTGCTTGGTAATCAACAATGGATGCGATGCCTTCAGCATCGTAAGTCTTGTTGAGCACATTAAGGTCAATAATAACTCGCCCGATAGAATCGGTTACGGTTACTTTTTGCATATACTCAGCTTGAGCATCGATATCAAAAGTCATCGTATCTGAAGCTGTTGAAGAGGCTATTTCCCCAGAAAACTTAATCGTGTTACCTGAAACTGGAACCAAATCTATAGCATAGGAAGCAGCCTTTACATCCTCTCCCTCTTCAGAGGTAATGGTGAACGCTTGGCTATCATTAGTAAAAGCAAGCTTACCCCCTTGTAAACTCGTTATTCCATCAAAAGCCAAATCAATAGTTGGTATCCTAATGTCAATATCAGTCGTCTTATTTTGAGTCCAACCTACATTGTCAGTTGCTTCGACATTGACTCGTAAAGAATTCAACTCTTCTAACTCAGTTTTTGGAAGATCAAAATAAAGGTGTGAATTGTCGCCAATGTCATCTTTATCAAATACATATTTAGGATTAACTATTGTGTACTTAACCTTTGCTATACCGCTACCTTCATCCCACACAGAAAACTGAAATCTAACTAAGCTAGAATCATCCGGAGATTCATTGAGGGATACAGTGTCGTCAACATTTGGTAGGCTATTATCGACCATTACGCTGACTTCATCGCTTATAGACTCTCCCCATACATCAATAATTTGAATTTTAGGCTTGATAAATTGACCATCTAGTTTGTCATCTAATGGCGCGGTAAACGTCGAGCAAGAATAGTCATCCTCACACTTAGTGAAAGGGCCAAAGTTCTCTGGGTTATCATTCAAATTATATGACGCACCATCTAGAGTTGCGATGACATTTTCAAGATCAGAATTTTGTCCAACCTTCACCTTGAATTTCATTTCAAGGGTCTCACCTCGAATAATAGTATCTTCAGCAGGGCTGGTAATAGCGATTTCTAAATCGCCTTGGGCTGGAAGCAATAATTCTAACGCATGATCCGAACCTAAGTTTCCGGCGACATCAGACAAGTTCTTAATCGTGTATAAGTGCTGTAACGCCCCCGGAGAGAGGATATCGGCATACAACTCTCTATACGTACATGTCGTTATACCCAATTTAGAGCTACAACTATTTGGTTCAAAAGACACATTTAATCGATTTCTTACCAATAACGGTTCGTTACCATCACTAATATCCACACCAGAAAGATTGTCTTTGAAGCTCAATGTTAAGCTCAGAACTTTCTTACCTTCGGCGTTCAAACCAACGTCATTGCCAGTAAATTGATATGTGTCTTGTTCAACCGTAGGGGCATCGATATCCATCATATTAAAGCTGAATTTATTGACTGTTTCAGTATCATTCGTTCCTACTGTTTTCGTTATCAAAACCACAGGTGAAACAGACATATTCACATCAGTTGTAATGCTACACTTATAATTTTCTTGAGGATTAGTTATAACACCTGAATAAGCATTGTTCGAACCATCTTCCGGCACACCGTCTGAGGTGTAATTCTCTCTAACCCAACATTCTAATGTTTTTGCTTTTACCTCACCCGCAGGGCCAAATTCAACATTAAGGGTACTTCCCGATATATGACTTTGGAAGTCAGTCGGTTTTACGATTGACAGAGCAACACCTTGACGTTGCACATTGATACTTTCTGACCGTTCGGAAACAGGCCTTTCTTGTTCAGAGCTATAGCGAACGTTATTATATACTTTGAATTCCAACTGATAGGCACCATCTTCCGTTAGATCTGCCTCTGTCAACCTAGCTTCCCAAAGGCCACCTTTCTGAGAAAATGAGATATTGTTGGTTTGTTCCCCATATTTATAAGTACCTTCAACTAGCGGGATCCCGCTCTCATCTTCAGCATCAATACTTATAATTACAGGTTCAACACGAGTAATTTGTATCTGGCCACCAGAAGAAACTGGCGTGCCATCTTCATATGTGAAAGTAACCGAGTTAATAGTGGGCTTTGAGTTTTGAACTTTAACCACATAATCTATGCTTGTCGTATTCCCTCTAATGTCGGAACCACCTAATCTGATAGTGCGAATCGCACTATCACCATCGTTTTCACCTCTTAAAGGAATCTTCATATCTTCACCAACTAAGGTGCTTGCATCAGAGGGGTTTTCTTTGAAAGTCCAATACTCTAATGTTTCATTGTTAACACCGTCTGATGATGGTGTTCCCCTATCATTTAAATCTTGGGCTGAAAGATTGAATACATAATCACCAAGATAGAAACTTTCCGGATCAAACGCATTTAACTTTAGTGATGGGCCTTCACGATCTAGCAGAACAGTTCTAATTTCTGTTTCAGATTCAAACCCATATTCGTCTAGGGCTTTGAGGTACAGGTTAGCCTTTCTGTCTTCGCCAATCACTATAGTGTCACTTTGCGTTTCTGTAATTTCGATATCAAAGGGCTGCGTTGGATCTTTGGGGTCAATTGAACGTATTGCAGCGTTTTGACCTTGTTGCCAAAGTTCAACCTTAGATACATCAGAGTCGTCAGATACTGATGTAAGCTTTACAGTAAATGCGGTACCAAGAACATAGCTTTCACCTGAATTAGTGTCTAAAACCCAAGGGTCAGCTAATTCAATTACTGGTCCCTTGTTGTCGACCAAGAATTCAAATTCACCACTGTGTGTTCCCGATGGAAAAGAACTGTCTGTTGCTGTTACGTAGAAGAAGTTTTTCTCATTATATTTAAATGCCTCCGCAACTAGTCTCACCTCTACGTTAGGCTGCATGCCTAATAGATACGGCTCAGTACTCTCTTCAGGTTCTGTTTCGTAATGTTGCAAAGTGAAACGCCTGCCAGACTCTGACTTCATATCGACTTCAACCAAACTCCCTGGACTCAAGCTCCAAGTAATATCAGGTACCCAGCTAGTATTACCACCTAAGTGGTTAATAATTTTAGATCCGTTTACTACCGGACCTTTTGAATCAAGTAATACACTAAATTGAGGGGCATTGGTCGTCTGGCGGTTAACTATATTAGACAGATTGTCTTCAGCATTAACATACACTACCCAATTACCATCTTCTGGACTAATAATATTACCTTGACTGCTACATTTGTCTCCAGAGCATAGTTTTACCTTAAAATGATCCTCTGTATTACTTGAAAAATGTGAGTTAGCGTCATAATCATTATTAACACCGGTTGCCGAGTTGTAGAAAGTGAGCCCTCGCTCGTCCAATTTGTCTCCTACAATATCGTCAATGTTGAAAGTGAGTTCTTGAACATAATTGGTGTTCAAATAGACATTTTCGTCAATCGGATCACCATTACCATCGCTCGGGGGAATATAAGTCGCTAAAGGATAATCATTATCCACATACAAAGTTTCCGTATGTGGTTCCTCTCCATTGTAACCATAGCTATTTCCATGCTCATCCATTGCACTGGTCACAAGTGCAAACTCGACAATCCCTTTGAGATTTGAAGACTCGGTATTAAGGGTAAATAAATACTCTTTTTTATAATTATCACCACCTGACTCTCGAATATTCAGATCAATTGGGATTTCCGTATTCGGTTCAGTTTTCTTATACCACACTGTAACAAATAATGGCTGACTGCCTTCTTCCACGACAATGCCTGACGGATCTTCCAAAATAATCCGTGAATCTAAAACACCAGCAACGTACCGTTTATTTCCAACCCATGTTTCTCGGCCATTTTCGATACTTAGCGAAGGTTGAGGCGGTGATTTATCAATACTTTCGCCATCACCGTCTATAATCTGTTCGCCATCGAGGCTTGGGTTCGCCATTGATATCTGATCGGCGTATCGCTGAGCTAGGTTAGCTGCTACACCATACTTTTCAGTCATAATGTTATAGTATGATTGCGCTAAGTCATTACGGTAAGACTTTGAGCTAAATTCATATGAATCTAGAACTATTTTTTCACCCCCACTACCAATACCGTTAGCTTGGCCATCGTACTGCAAGTCATCATAGATAGCGGAAGCAAAATCAACAGAGTTACTTAGTAGCATATTGTTTATTTGGGTAATGTCATAAATCGCTTCTACTAAAAACCGATGAATATAATTATTAGGCAGTTTTTCCGGAATAGCACCTTTCAATATTTGATTCGTTGCATACGAAACGATCGTTGGGTCGAAACCAAAGAATGAATCGCTTCCACCAGCGAGAGCATATTGTACGTCGTCTAAAATTCGTGCGGCATTCTCTGGAGTCTTGTTTCCAGCTTCAACTTGATTCCATTGAGAGTCAAACAGTCCGGTTTGGTATGTTGCTAGCTCGGTAATATAAAAAGTCTTAGAACCATTAAGTTTAAAGTAGGCACCTATATTCGCGCTATTTAGGTTCACTTGTTCTGATTGTGTACCTGGATCACTCTCCCACTTGTAGTAATACGGTTGCGTATTACCATCAATACCGATTAACCGCACTCGCATAAAGTCGTAGTTAACTACATCAGTTGTTGTTTCACATCCAGCAACATCGAGTGCTTTATTTGTTCCATCACTTTCTAAGTGCTGAATCGTGGTACATCTTCCTAGCGAGGTAAACTCTCCCTTCGAGTTTAATCCCTCCAATTGCACACTAGCCCCGATAAATGGAGTAACGATCGTTATTGTCGGCAAGTCGAAGCTACTACGAAAATAAACTTCTTGCTCAGCACTTTCATTTTCAGACTCGTCAATAGTTTGAATCACTAGTTTTTGACTGCTGTTCTCGGACGTCGAAGCGAAGTTGTCACCAAGTATTTCTTTTACAAAAGGAACATAATAGATAACCTCATTTACGTGTCCTTCAGTATCAGAGATAGTTTCGTGGGGTATGTTAGCGGCAGAGGCTACGGTATCGGTTACCTTCTGAAGCACGTAGTTATTATCATTGTTTGCGCTTACTAAATACTTAACAACTAGCTTAAGTTTGTCGGCACTAGATCCTAACCCCATATCCCCGTTGCCATCTGAGACTCTGACACGAACATATGGAATTTTGTTATCTTTGAGGTCGTTGACATTAAAGTCACTAAAATCGACATCGGGAATTGAGTTTAAAATCCCCTTGCTCGCGTAAATGTAATCAATCTTCAAATAATCACGAGTGGATTGAACCGTTTCTGATGTGTAGGTGTCTTGCGTATAAACATCTTCTTTAGTTACGCGTTCCCCATCAACACTAACGTTGACATAATTCATTGGAGCATTCTCTGGGTAGCTAATCACTTGCGCCGGCGCTTGATCATCACGAACGACTTCGTGAACTTCCTTACCAATATTCCCGTTGCTATCGGTGGCTTTAATTTCAAATGTTGTTATCGATACGAATTCATCGGTTGAATATCCCTTACTGAATTCACAGGCACTGCCTGACTCTAAAGTTATATGACCACAAGAAACGCTATCATCTAAACCGCCTTTAAATGAAACCGTTACCGAATCAATCTCTTGCGAGTCTTCTTTTACAGTGCCTTTAAGCACATACTCTTTTGCACTGTTGTTTATAGAACTAGCCGAGGTTACTTCAATTACCGGCGCATTGTTGTCCCATTCAAAGTTTACATAATGGCCAACATCTCGCCCTTGAACTAATTCGTTACCTAAGACGTCAGTCGTATAAAAAACCAAACGTGCCGCAGTTACATTTGAGAGTCCCGTATCCGAATCAACTTCTACCGCGTCAATGGCTTTTGTGTCTACACTTACTTTAATACTTGTTTCTCTAAGACCAGATTCAAAGCCGTCGAACTCCAAGAAACAAAACTCACTATCCGAAGTTTGTTCATCGTCACACTGACTCTCGAGAGACCAGACACCGTCCAGTTGGTATTCAAGGTACGCTGAAACACCTTGAACACCAATTTCATCATTGAGCTTAATATCCACTTTATCGAGACCTGCCAATACATCACTGTCTGTTCTAGACACTGTAGGCGCTTCGGTATCAATTTCGGTTTCATCGCGAGGAGGGATCACACCGCCAGTACCGCTATTGGTGCCTTGGTCATTAATCTTACGGCTAAACTCAACATAGTCGTCTGCGTCTGTTCCTGAAATATTTAAGTTAGGATCATTGACGACAATTAGAACATGCTGTGCCAAATCGTGAGTGTAAATATCACTAGAGACTTTTTGTTGACCGAAGGTTAAAGGGGTTACCCCTCCCGACACAGTACTTATTTCCAGCCCATCAAGAAGACCATCGGCAATGACATCTCGATATTGGATATCAGCCAAATGCATCGATGTGTAAATATTACTCTGAGTATCACCGTATTTTTGAATTAGGTCGTACGAATAAGAAGAATAAGCGGTTAACAAAGCACCATATTGGTGACCGGATGTAGCAAAACTACTTTGACCACCTTTGGTTATGTCTATCGGTGTAGTTTCATTGACATCGAAACCATACATATCGTTAATGCTATTTAATGCTTCTGAGATAGCAGTAGAGCCTGACACTCCCTTGCCTACTTTGTATTGAGTTAAACCTGAAACGATGTTCGTCAAAGGGGTCAGCATTAAGTTTTGATCACGCCCTTCTTTGTAATTGAGCATGGCTTCTAAACGCAGTGTTTTGCCGTTACTGACAGACACTGTATTTTTCGTTAAGGGATCGGTATAACTGCCTTCTTTAGCTACGATGAAAAGTGGCATCGATGAAGATTCAAATTCAACCTTGTAGTCACCAAAAGCATCGGAAGTCGTACTTGCTAACTTCCTACCTAGGTTTCCATCCTTGTATTCAAACACCTCAATTTTCGCACCGCTCACAGGAGCGTCAAAAACGTTACCTGAGATGCTTCCGGTATTCCTTGCTGGCGGGGTGTTATCACCTCCGCCTTCCCCACCGCCACATGCGCTTAAGATAAGCGACGTAACAATAAGACCTAATGTTGATTTCAACGTATTTTTAGTGAACATAGTTTTCTGGCAGAGTATATTTTTCCGCGATTATATTATCGTCTAAGATTTTCTCAACATGACATAATAACTACTTATAAAGTACAGTTTAGCTAAATCAAAAGGTGAAATGTTTGTTTTTTATCTCTCTAAAAACACACCCTATACCTTTAGCTAGTCATTACGAAGGAATGAACTAAAATAACATGCAAAAAAAACAAATAAATATTATGATCTAATTCTTATTTTTATCCATTAACCGAATTTTATTGATAATTTATGTATTTGAAAATAAATAGCCATTTAAGTCGCCGTACCCTTTCCTTTGGCCTTTTGATGGTTTTTTTGATCGTTTCAACAGCCATATCGCTAAGCTACAATCATTCAAATACTGATAAAAAACAGGCACCTAAAATAGCCAAGCCCAAAAGCATTCATATTCCAACCCCAGCTCCGACATCTGAAATGGTTTCAGGGGTTGTGAAATACTCTTTTGTCAGTTCTATACTATCCTCTGGTTTGACGAACAATGAATTAAAATCACTATTGAGTCTATTAGGTGATAATTTTGACATTATTAAATCAGTTAACAACGGTGATAAGTTTTCAATAAAAACCCAACATGATGGTACAAAAACAGAATATGTCAGTGCTTTTTACTATTTAGGTAGTGATATAGAATTTTTTGCTATGAGAGGGGCGGATGATAATATCTATAACGAAAATGGATATAAAATAAACAATGACTATGTATTCCCTCTTGCTAAGCATTATCGAGTGAGTTCATCATTCGATTTAAACAGGAAACACCCTATAACGAATCGAATTGCACCTCATTTTGGAACGGATTACGCGACACCTATTGGCACAGAGATTCATTCGTTGTCCAACGGTGTCGTTTTGAAGTCTCGATATAACCGTTTCGCAGGTAACTACTTAACCATAAAACACACTGATGGAAACTATGCGCGCTACCTTCATCTTTCAGAAAGACATGTCTTAGCTGGGGAATACATCACTAAAGGTCAGATAATCGGTCTTACTGGGAATTCAGGCCGAACAACTGGACCTCACTTGCATTTAGAGCTTTCGGTTGCTGGAGTACCAGTTAACTTCGAACAATATATCAACGCAGACAAAAGCTACAACGACCAATTTATATACATTGCTCAAGCTGAACGTAAGCAGCTAATAAAAAGCCTAGCTCAATCTGTACAATCAAACCAACCTCCAACATAGAGTTCCCCTAGTAATATTCGATTTGCCTTTGAGGCAAACCAAGCAAATACTCGCATTATTTATCTCTGAATAGGAGACTCAGATAACGCGTTGTCTCACTAACTCATTTCAAGTTGTTAGCAGTTGAATCAAAGACTTAGCCGCATAAGTACTGCGTTCTAAATTGTAACTTAATAGTCAATTTCAATTGAACTCCCAAGAATCTTTGCGCAAATGTCTTTTTCTGTAGTTCTTCTAGGCGATATAGCGCTTTACACGCCCTATCGAACCCTTACAATGTGCAGCAAATATATTTATCAAGGTTTATCTCTATGTCTATTCAATGGTTTCCGGGTCACATGCATAAAGCCCGTAAAGAAATCGAAGAAGTTATCCCACAAGTTGATGTGATCATCGAAGTACTGGACGCTCGTATCCCGTTCAGTAGTGAAAACCCAATGATCTCTTCACTGCGCGGCGATAAGCCTTGTGTAAAAGTGCTGAACAAGCGTGACCTTGCAGATCCTGAACTGACTCAACGTTGGATTGAGCACTTCGAGAAGGAGCAAGGCGTTAAAGCGATTGCGATTACGACTAGCGTAAAAGAAGAAGTTAACCACGTTATGGAGCTGGTACGTAAACTGGCACCGCACCGTGAACAGATGGGCAAGAATATTCGTACAATGATCATGGGCATCCCGAACGTGGGTAAATCGACCATTATCAACTGCTTGGCTGGACGTACGATCGCGGTTACTGGTAACCAACCTGCGGTAACTCGTCGTCAACAACGTATCAACCTGCAGAATGGCGTGATCCTTTCAGACACTCCAGGAATCCTTTGGCCTAAAGTAGAAAACCCACACAGTGGCTTCCGCTTGGCTGCAACAGGTGCTGTAAAAGATACAGCAATGGAATACGATGAAGTGGCATTCTACACAGTAGAATACCTAGCAAAGCAGTACCCTAACCTTTTGCAAGAGCGTTACCAAATTGAAGAGCTGCCAGAGTCTGACATCGAACTGATGGAAGCGATTGGCCGTAAGCGTGGTGCACTTCGTGCCGGTGGTCATATCGACATTCACAAATGTTCAGAAATCCTGCTTCACGAATTGCGTAATGGCACTTTAGGTAAGGTAACGCTTGAGTTGCCAGAAATGATCACACAAGAGCTGATCGAAGTTGAAGAAGCGGCTGCGCTGAAAGCGGAACAACAGATTAAGAAAAAAGAAGAGCGTCGTAAGCGTTACCTGAAGAACAAGCGTTAATCGCGATTAGTTTTTATAATCTGCTTTAATTTCTGTTTACCACTCTTACACCAGCCTCTAGATATTCACGCTCTATCGATAATAGAGCGTGAATATTGCCCGCTACCGTTTGTTGATCTAGCTAACATACTGACAAATCTATAGAAATGGTCGTTTACAATCCCAAAGACTGTGACATACTACGCAAATTATTGTGTATCAATCTCGGCTAATTTCTCAATGCGCTCTTATTCTGGGTTCAAGAATCAAAGATTTAAAACCTATTTCGATAATGAAATTTATTTGCCGTACATAAATTTCATCTACATCCCTATCTCAATATTCTGTGCTTTTATCGTCACCGACTACATCCACTTTGGTAGCGAGTGCATTACGCCTATCATTTTCCGAGTCATACTTTTTTTATTGATGATGGCCGCCGCCAGATACTGTATTACAAACAAACCCAACGTTTTGAAACTCGTAGAAAGTGCCTTCCTTGTAATTAGCTCACTTTTCTTGGTCTATATCGGTCGACTAGCCATCGAGCTGAACAACTTCGATTACCAAGGTGGCATCATTTTAGTGATGATCTACATTGGTACGTTTTCAAGATTGTCAGCCAGATACAGTATATCTACGCTGTCGTTTATCTTTTTGGCTTATCTCATCGGCCTTGCGCCACTGCTTTATGAAGCGGAGCCAGAGCATGAAATAGAAACAATTTCCGTTTATATCTCGGCTTACATCCTAATCTCAGCGGCCTGTGTTAGACGTGACCTGGAAGTACACAAACGTTTCGCTCAATCCGAGCAACTCCGCAAACAAGCGATTCAGCTTCGCAAGCAATCTAATATGTTCGAGGCCCTTTCCTATCAAGACGCACTAACGGGCTGCTACAACCGCCTTTATCTTCATCAGGTGATAGAACCGAGCATAGACCGTCAGCGATCCATTACATCGCTCATGATAGATATTGATCATTTCAAATCGATTAACGACACCTACGGCCATCAAATGGGTGACATGGTGATTAAAGAACTGGCCGATGAGATTCAAAAACGACTACCGACTAGCAGTAACTGCTTTCGATACGGCGGTGAAGAGTTTTTGGTGCTGGTCCAAGGAGAAACCGAGGCTTCAATTGAATCGCTGGTTAATGCCCTTTTAGAATCCCCTACTCGCCTTAGATTAGAAGTAACAATTTCAATCGGTGTGAAACATGCCCATCAAGCCCTTGGTTCTGTCGAGCAGCTTATCGACGACGCTGACCAAGCACTCTACATTTCGAAAAAAGGCGGTAGGAATAAGATCACATGGTGTGATTAATCGCCCAATATTTCACGCATCTTTGCGAATCATTAAAACGACCACTAATTCAATCAAAAAAGCCCCGAGCAACTTAATACTCGGGGCTTTTGTCTTTGTTCTTCTGCTTTAAAATAGCTTCGTTAAGAACCTGCTACTCAGCAAAAAAACAGTATTCAACAAGAATCGACTAAGAATACACAACGCTCGCTGTTTTCTGTTCAAGTTCAACGGGAGAGCTCCAAGAAATCACTTTTTCATTCACTTGGCTGCCACATGGTGCGTTCCAAACTTGCTCTAGTTCTTCTTTGCCACCAATCGCCTGATAAAAAGCAATCGCTTGGTGGTTCTCAGACATCACCTCTAGGTAAAGCCCTGAGTCCGAATAGTATTGCTGCAACCACTTCGACAATTCAGACAACAGACGCTTGCCTACACCTTGTCCACGATAATTATTATCTACATGTAACGCATCGATGAACGTACCACGCTCAAAGTTGTGATTACCGAACGCGCAGACAAAACCAACCAGTAAACCGCCTTCCTCAAGCAATAAAACATGTTGGTTGAAAGGAGGATTAATCAAACGAGTCTGCCAAATAACAGATCTGTCCTCCAAAACATCATGTTCTAGGTAATCATCAGCAAGAATGCCACGGTAATATAGCTTCCAGCTATCCGCGTGTAATTGGGCAATCCGCTCATAATCTTTATATTCAGCTACCTTAATTTCCATTTATTAGCCCTTAGTACTTCCATTTATGACTTGCTACTACATTTCACACTACCTTTATACAATATTTAAGCAAAACATACTAATACACGTTTACACTTTCAATATTGACTTACACGTGTACGCTGATATTCTAGCGCACAGATGTAAGCCCAATGGAAATTTGCTAATGAATAGTGCCGACAAACAATCTACAAAAAAGCCGCCATTAATCTGGCTCAATATTTTTGTGTTCTCTTTTAGTATGCTGCTTGCTGTTGTAGCGGCTCCCGTTTATGGCTACTTTTTTGGCTATGGCATGGAGCACTGGATATGGCTAGCAATCTGCTTTACGTTCTGTAACCTTTCAATCACGACAGGTTATCACCGCTTATGGTCACATAAAGCGTTTGAAGCGCATTCAAGCCTAAGATTCCTGTTTGCATTAGGTGGTGCATTTGCCCTGCAGAACAGCGCGCTACACTGGTCTTCTGATCACCGTGTTCACCACAAGCATGTCGATAACAACGACAAAGACCCATACTCTGCAAAACGTGGATTTTGGTACTCACACATTGGCTGGATGATTCGTAATTACAGCACCTCAATGTACGAAAACTACGAAAACTGCCGTGACCTTAAAAAAGATAAGATTGTTATGTGGCAGCACAAGCACTATGTTCTGTTAGCATTACTAATGAATTTCGGTGTTCCTATCGCTTTAGGCGTGATTTACGGTGACCTGATTGGCATGTTGTTAATCGTAGGTGCAGTTCGTTTGGTACTTAACCACCACACAACATTCTTTATTAACTCTCTTGCTCACATCTGGGGTAGCCAACCTTTTACTGACAAAAACACAGCGCGTGATAACGGTGTGTTAGCAGTACTCACTTTCGGCGAAGGCTACCACAACTTCCACCACATCTTTGAGAACGACTACCGTAACGGCATCTACTGGTGGCAATACGATCCAACAAAATGGTTGATTAAGAGTGCTTCGTTGATGGGACTGGCAAGTAAGCTTAAGAAAACCCCTCAAGCTCGTATTGAGAAAGCTGAAGCGTCAATGTTACTTAAACGCACCCAGCAAAAAATCATGCATCGTGCCGACAAGCAACAAATCGCAGAGAAGCTTCAACAAGAGTTTGATGCTCTAGTATCAAACATGAACGAATATTACGAAGTTAAAAAACAGCTACTTGAAAGCAAGCGCGAAGACGTTGTGAAGAAGTACGAACACTCTGTTCTTAAGGTTCGTTATCAGCAAATCAAAATGAATTTCGAACAACAGAAGAAAAATTGGGCAATGACGGTTGAGCAATACGCTTAAGGTAAGACAGTACGCTTAACACCCCAGTAACAACACAGTTTGATTCTTATTCAAAAGCCCTCATATTGCTATGAGGGCTTTTTTTAATAAGCATAACCTACTCGGCTCTGGCCCTATGCTCTCGAGTTTGAATTGTGGATGGTAAGAACCATAGTTATTGGATTTCAGAACTCTTTCTTCATTCTGAATTTATACTTATATTACTTAAACTTACCGAGTTTAAAGCGAAGGAATTGAAAATGAGCAAACTGACTATTATTGCAACGATCGTCTCTAAAGAAGACAAAACTGAGCTTGTAAAAGCTGAGATGATTAAATTGATCGATAAAACCCGTGTTGAAGACGGCTGTATTAACTACGATCTGCACCAAGATAACAGTAACCCTGCTCACTTCGTTTTTCATGAGAACTGGGAGTCTGAAGTTCATCTAGAGAAACACTTAGCGAGCCAACACATCGCTGACTACATGGCTGCGACTGAAGGTTGTATTGAAGCCTTTGTGCTTAATAAAATGACGCACATTGCCTAACCAGTCACTCAGTACTAATTCAATAAAAAGCCCTGCTCTGATCGCAGGGTTTGTCTTTTCTACAAGCTTATATCTGCTCATTCTAATAATGAAAAAACCCGCCAGAGTAGCGGGTATGGTCAATAATCATGACTGTCAAAGACAGATAGGTAACAACCATCAATCCAATATTGAGTACCACTTTACAGTGGCACTCTGACATTTCTTTTGCTGATCGCTAGCACGGGGGCACTAGTTAAAAGCACGAGCCAAAATGCCATTCCCTTGATATTGGTAAACACTTGAATTACTACTTACAAAGACCGATTCTCCGGGCTTAAGAGAAACTGACCGCCCTTCTGAAGTGACGGTCGCCTCTCCTTCCACACAGAACAAGATCTCCGCGCTACGTAGATACTGTGACTTGCTCTCATCAGTCGCAGACAAGATATCAAAGCCAAAGTCATCCACTGGAATCGGATAACTCATCTTGCCCTCTTTCAATACAGGCTTAAGGCGGATATCTTCTGGCTTAATCGGCTCAAAGATTGTGTTGTCGATAAGCTCAGGGACATCGATATATTTGGGAGTGAGACCGGCACGCAGCACATTGTCTGAGTTTGCCATAATCTCTAAACCCGTACCTTGAACATAAGCATGTGGGGTTTCTGCGAACAGGAACATCGCTTCACCGGGCGCCAGCTCAACCGTGTTAAGCATTAATGGCGCAAATAAGCCAATATCACCTGGATAATGCTGTTTGAATTCGATGCTGTATTGAAGAGCTTCACGCCCCATGACCGTTTTGGCTGGTCGCGCATGTGCAGCATAAAGCTCATTAAGCGCAGACGCTTTGCGGTCACCTTCAAGAGACATAATGGCGCTAAAGAACGACTTCAAAGAATCACTGTCGGCATTAGCTTTTAGTACATTAAGCTCAATCGCTAACGAAGGAATATCCGCTTCTTCGAACAAGGCAATAATGTCGTCGATTGGACGAAAGCCATTCATCGCTTTGTAGAAGGTCAACGCATAAACCAACTCAGGTTTATGGTTTGGATCTTTGTAGTTGCGATTAGACGCATTCAAAGGGATACCAAGTGCATTCTCACGCTCAAAACCTAATTCTGATTTTCGCTTGTTCGGGTGAACCTGAATCGATAACGGTGTTTCAGCGGCCAACACCTTAAACAAGAAAGGCAATTCACCGAAACGAGCCGCCGTGTATCCGCCTAAGACATCGATTTTGTTTTCATCAATCATGTGAGAAAGCGATTCACCGGTATCGCCTACCTTTGAACAACCATTTGGATGAGCACCCATCCAAATTTCTGCTTGAGGTTCCTGGTTTGGGTTCACAATACCAAACAATTGGTTAATGGAGTCTTTGCTTCCCCATGCGTAGTTTTGAATAACGTTGTCGAGTTTAAATAGAGACATAATTACTTCTCATTAAAAATCTGGCTACCAAGCTTGAGCGTGGCGGCGATATTACGGGCAGTGCGAGTCAGGTTTTGATTCGCTTCTGATAAAACTTGGTCTAAAGACTGAGGTGAACGTACGGTTCCAAATAAGCTAGACATTGAGCCGTAAAGTTTTTCAACGTCTTGCCCCAAAGAGCCCGCAATTCCAATGGTTGGAATACTCAACTTTTGAGCTCGCTGAGCGATGCCGAAAGGTGTTTTACCTTGCAGGGTTTGGTTGTCCATCTGCCCCTCTCCGGTCACGACCAGTGAAGCACCTTCAAGAACCTTATCTGCATCCAAGGCATCTAATACCACCTCAATACCCGCTTTAATTTGGATATTGAATGCAAGACTTAACCCCAGAGGTGTACCACCAGCAGCACCAAATCCAGCTGTGTCGCGATGATTAGTACCCGTATGTGCTTGAGCGATATCGGCAAAGTGCCCGATCGCAGTATCAAGTTGTTCAACTTGAGCTTTTGATGCGCCTTTTTGCGGACCAAACACAGTACTGGCTCCGCTTTCGCCACATAATGGATTATTCACATCACACGCGACCACGAACGTCACTTCTTTGCATCTAGGGTGCAGTCCTTCAAGATCGATGCTTGCTAACCGGCTTAATTCGGCGCCGCCACCAGATAGCTCGTTGCCTTGCTTGTCTAATAACTTGCCTCCCAACGCTTGTAAGATGCCAGCACCTGCATCATTGGTTGCGCTGCCGCCCAAACCAATAATGATTTGTTCAACACCTTGATCTAGTGCATCTTTGATCAATAGCCCAGTACCAAACGAAGATGCGGTTAACGGTGCTCTTTCTTCTACGGTTAATAGGTCTAAACCCGATGCTTGAGCAAATTCCACCAAGGCAGTTTTTACGTTGGCGCCATCAACAGTCTGTTCCAACGAAGCCCAATAAGCCGTACATTCACGCCCGATTGGATCCGTCGTGTGCAGCCGTTGCTTCTTACCATTGAGCGCCTCTAGCAACACGTCTACCGTGCCTTCTCCGCCATCGGCGAGTGGAATTTTCACAAACTCTGCGTAAGGGAAAACATCGGCAAATCCACGCTCAATACAAGACGCAACTTGATGAGCGTCGAGTGATTCTTTAAATGAATCAGGGGCAATTACAATTTTCATTGTCGTTCACCATTCCCGCCCACCAAGGTGAGCGGGTTATCGAAATTAGAATTTGATTTGGAATGTTTTTGCTTGGCAAGGTGCTATCTGGCCGAACTCTTCAGATGCTACATCACCTTCGCGTACGCGCTCGTCCATGCTTGTCTCTTTCCAGCTTGAAACCGCTTGAGTAAAAGAGATTGAATCCGATACTGAACCCGATTCTGCCGGGTTGTAGACACGCATGATCAGTGCATCTTCGTCTTCCGCTTTCTTCAGCACACTCAACACCGCGCCTGATTGTTGCTTAGACAGAAGGCTAAAACTCATAGGTAGGTTCTGCTCACCCACGTTGAGCTTCATCGCGTTGTAAGGGATCTTGTTGTAGCATTCGATTTGAGTGACATTGTCACGTGCTTGCGCCATGATGTTCGCGTCAATATGGTTACCAGAGAAACCGCACAACGTGAATTCACACACTAACTTACCGCGCACTTGCGAATCTGGTGTCGGAATCTTGATGCCTGATGGACGGCCTGGGCGAAGCAATAGCTCTTCTTTACCCAACACGCCGATACCACGGAACAGTGTCAGTGCGAAGGTATCTCGGTTTTCGTCACCTTGAGATGCAATCACCTCAAATTCACGCAGACCATTCGACATGATCGCCATACCCGCTTTGCCGTTTTCTAATGCAGCGAAGTTCATCAGTTGGTAAACCGGAACCGGTGCTTCTTTCCACTTCTCTTCTTCCCAAACCGCCATTGCTGGGTCATTGGTTGGTCGAGTAATACAACCGAACTGGTTATCCGCAACCACAGTTTCAGAAACGAATGGCGTTGGTACTAGCACACGTACACGGTGGTCGTCGGCTTGGTTGTCTAGCTCCATACGTACTTCAATGCGGCGAGAACCTTGCTTCAATACCACTTGGCATTGCGCTTCAACGAATCCATTTTGACCCGTGCGTTCTTCACGCTCTGCAAGGTTTGCAGGTACGTTCATTAGGAAAGCGATGTTCGCTACCGATTGGAAGCCTTGGTGGTCAATCGATGTTTCGACCGGGAACTCGTCTGAGTACAGTAACCATTCTTGACGAGATGGAGAGTAATCGTACTCATCACCGTCATCAGAACCGTCTTCCAAACGAAGTACTTGGTCGAATACTTGCTCTGTCTCTTTATCGAAAATAGTCAGAGTACCGTTGTCGTTTACATTGATTCGGTAGTACTCGTTCTCTAGTAAGTAGTCTTTTTGTTCTGCAACTTTTACTGCACCCTTCTCGTTACCTTGGATGTGTAACGTGGTGAAGCCCATCGCTGGCACAATGCGTTTGATTTGAATATCAAACTCCATGAACGGGTCGTAGTTACCGTAGTGAACGATTTGACGGTCTACTTTACCCGGGTCAATTTGGCGCTTGTCTTGGATGAAGTACTCAACTAGGTTTTCGTTTTCATCAAAGATAGAGAACTCTTGAGCACGGATAGTGATAGTGGTGTTAACCACTTCTTCACGCTCGTATGGAGAAAGGTTGAACATCGCCAGTTTGTCGCAACCTTCGCGATCTGGCATGTGGTCAACAATCTTACGCTTGTAGAAGTGAATCAGGTTGGTCGCCATGTCGTCCGCAAGGATGTAACGGTTTAAGATTTCAGCGTGTACCTTGTCTGAACAACAGCAACCAATAGAGTCATGAGCGTGGTTCTTCATGCTCTCTTTCCACATTTTCTCAATCAAACCGTGGTGGTATTCAAAACCTAATGTCCAAGCGATAGACGCTAGCGGTTCTAAGATGTTTACAATCTTGTTTTCGATTTCTGCGTGGATCAGTTTGATGTCCATACGCGTAGAAGAGATCGTACGGTGAACACGCATGTATTTACCGTCGTTGAACTCGCCTTTGATTGTGTCGAGTTGGTCGCGCGCCGCTTCTACTTTCTCGAACACTTCTTCGTAACGGCTCATTGAGAATTCACGATCTGGGTAGATTTCGCGAAGCTTGTCCATTACTTCAAAGATGTCTTTTTGAATCGGCATTTGGTCGTGGCCGTTCGGTAGCAAGATATCTTTAGTCACCGATGGCTTTTCTAGCACTGGGAAGTACTTATCTAAACGAGCACGCAAGCCTTCTTCGTCTTGTGGAAGGTATTTACCAATCGCGTAACCCAGCGGAAGCACTTGTGCCGTTACTTCACTGCCGTCATTAGACTGCCATAAGAATTCTGTTTTGTTGGTGCCATGACGCTCTGAACAACCACGCCAGAACATTGCACGCGTGATGTCGAAGCCGTTGTAGATCATTGGCAGCTGTGAGCTCATGCTGAATGAATCTGGTAGGTAACCAATCTTCATTGCATCGCCAAACTTCATACAGTCACGAATACCATACATCATGTTGCGTACAATTGACTCACCAGAAACTTGCATTGTGTCGGTTTGAGAATACCAAGGGCCAATAATTAACTTGCCCGCTTCAACCAATGCTTTTACGCGTTCTGTGTTCTCTGGTTTGATCGCAAAGTAGTCTTCTAGAACGGCGGTTTGACCATCTAGAACGTAGTATTTGTATTCTGGATCACTCTCCAGACGGTTCATGATTTCTTCCATGTTGTTCACTAGAAGAATACGAGACTCTTCTGTTGTGAAATACCATTCACGATCCCAGTGCATGTGTGGAGTAATATGTACGCGTGATGTAGTCATAATCATTTACCTAAATGTGTCGCTTCGAGTAAATCTAAAATTCGAACTCAAATACGACTAAATTAAAGTTTTTCAAGGGGTTAAAATTGGCTGCCACTAAATTTAGGGTGCAGAAAACCACGCCCAGAATCTGTGTGAATAAAACCGTTAGGAGCACAGGTATTTAGGACAGCCAAGTTGTTTATTATTTTTTATATATTGATTTCACAGTGAGTTAGGAGCTAACTCAAAATTCAGTTAGTTCTGTGTTGCAGTGCTTGCTTCAAACTTACCCTTTTTTACAGCGTGACCACGCCACATCAGAAGAGTAATGGTTGAAATTACTGTGCCGACAATCGCAGCACCGAACCAGATTGCCGCAGCAGAGAATGCGCCCAAACCGGAATCGTGTAACAAGAAGATAGAGAAGATACCTGCGCCCGGAGTCGATAGACCAATACCTGCCGCACCCACCATTGCACCTGTGACTACAGAGCCTAGTAAGAATGAGCCGATTACACGGATTGGATCTTCAATCGCCATTGGGATTGCACCTTCAGTAATACCCGCCAAGCCAAGTAGCCAAGTTGATTTACCGGTTTCAATCTCAAAGTCTTTGAATAGGCGTGGAGCAATCATGGTTGAAGCCGTTACGGTGAACGCCGATACCATTTTTACTGAACCAAAGATTGCGTATGGGCCATAAACACCGTTCGCCATTGCACCTAAACAGAATGCGTAAGCGGCTTTGTTTACCGGACCACCTAAGTCGAATGATACAAACAGACCAAGAATCGCACCCAATAACAGCGCATTGGTGCCTGACATACCGTTCAACCAGTCCGTTAGACCTTGGTTTAGGAACGCTACAGGTTTACCGATAACAAACAGCATCAAGCTACCTGCCACCAAAGTACCGATCACCGGATAAAGGTAGAAAGTAAGGAAGCCGTTAAATGCAGGGCCTAAGCGAACATGCTCTTTTACCCAACGCATCACATAACCCGCAATCAAACCACCAACAACACCGCCTAGGAAACCAGAGCCAATGATGTTTGCTGCAATACCTGCGGCAAAACCAGGGCCAAGTGCGGGCTTGTCTGCTAGTGAATAAGCTGTGTAAGCCGCCAGTACTGGCACCATCAATGTACCCAGTAGGCCGCCACCTAGTTTGCGATACATCCATAGCCAAGAATCTTTTGTTGCGTAAAGATCTTGCAGGTCAAAAATTTGTGCGATAAGAACAGCAACCGCAAGAACAGTACCACCAGCAACGATCAGAGGAACTGCGTAAGAAATACCAGAAAGCAGTGCTTGTTTAAGCTCAGTTTTCAGTGGCAACTTTTTAGGCTTGTTGTCAGTAGCCACTGTGCGTTCTGCACCATTACCTTTTTTCGACTCTTCAATCGCTTCATTAAGAATGCGCTCACCGTGTTTAATCGGTTCTGCAACTGGTGTTTCAACACGAGGAATGCCGTTAAAGCGCTCAGATTCTTTAATCGCAACTTCAGCAGCAAACACACACGCTACAGCATTATTAAGTTGTTCCGCAGTTAAGCGATCTTCAATACCGTTTGCGCCCTGCTTTTCAACATGAACCTTGTAGCCAAGCTTTTTGCCGGCTTTTTCTAGGTATTCTGCCGCCATATAAGTATGAGCAATACCTGCAGGGCAAGCAGTAACGCATACAATTGTCGGCGCATTTGTATCTAAGTTGTCTTGTTTTTCTTCTTGTTGATTGTCGCCATCAAGAAGCGCAAAGATTTCTTCAGCCGTTGTCGCTTTTAATACCGCTTCGCGAACATCGTCGTCAACCAATGTAGTTGTCAATGCAGTGAGCAGATGCATGTGGGTAGAACCCGCTTCTGCATTTGGAATCGCAATTAGGAAGATAAGATTTACATCTTCGTCTTCATCTAGGCCTTTCCATTTCATGTCTTCTTTCAATGTTGCAACAGCGAAACCAGCTTCTTTAACCGCGTCAGTCTTGCCGTGCGGTACTGCTAGGCCTTCGCCAAGCGCTGTCGGGCCTTGCTCTTCACGAGCAAATACTGCATCAAGATACTCTTGTTTGTTGTGCAGTTTGCCTTGCTGATTCAGTTGGTCAGCAAGTGCGTAAATCGCTTCTTCTCGACTGCTAAACGTAGTTTGCAGATTTACGAGCGACTTATTCGTTAGAGTAGTAAGTTTCATAACCTTTGTCCCATAGTCACGGATTAGTACGACAGTCGTCCCTGCCGACGAGATGAATAATACAACTTCAAGACATTTAATCCGTGATCACGATCTCATCAATACATATTTGTATTTAATTTGTATTTAAACTGTATTGGTAAATCCTTTAAGAAAGCTTGTTATGTATCGTTTAATTTGTATTATATGTACTACAAAACGCCGATACGATGCTCACACTAACCTTTAAAGCAAAGCTTATATAGAGCAAATTTACGTATTTAAGGTACAGGTTGTTAATCAAAGTCTAGTTGTCCTAGCGCACAAATGAGGCAAAAATGGCAAGACTCCCTATGTATCGCCAAATCGCCGATGCAATAAGAGAAAAGATCAGTTCTGGAGAATACAAAGTTGGTGAAGCACTCCCAACAGAAGCGCAATTGCGTGAAGTATTCTCGGTAAGCCGTGTAACGGTTAGGCAAGCACTGAAACTACTGATCGAAAACGATGAGCTTGAAAGCGTTCAAGGCAGCGGTACTTACGTCAAAGAGAACAAGATCAATTACGACATCTACAAACAGTCGAGCTTTCAAGAAAAGTGGGCGCATTTGGATGTGGTTACACACAGTGATGTTCTAGCCTTTGAAATGAAGCCCTGTTCTTTGGCGATGTCTGAACATCTAGATATTAAAGAAGGCGAATTAGTTTTCTACGTAAAGCGTGTTCGCTTCATAGACAACAATCCAATCACGGTTGAAGAAACTTGGTTACCTGTTGCCCTATTCCCAGATCTCACCTATCAAGTGATGCAGACATCAAAGTACGACTTTATTGAGAACACCAAAGGCATGGTGATTGATAGAAGCGAGCAAGAACTGGTGCCGATTCTTCCGCCTGAAGACGTTGCTAAACAGTTAGGGATTGACCCAACTCAGCCTATCATTGAAAAACGTACTCGAGGTTACCTCGCCAATAACACAGTGTTCGAGTACAGCCGTAACTACTTCACATCTAACGATTACAGATTTACTTTGGTCGCAAGACGCCAGAGATAATACTCATCAGCAAGTTTCTATAACAGTAGATGACCAACACAGAGAGCGCCTTGTTCTCTGTGTTTCTGTGCTGTTAGCTCAATAATGAACCCAACTTTCTCCCCCCAAATATTCCTAAATCAATATCAAGTAATCTCACGAAAGTTCATTCACATTCATTTAAATACTGTTCTCGCGCTTTGACCATAAACTAGGCGCCAAATGACAAGAACAACCGTCGACAGGAATGTAGATGAATACCAAACAACTTGAGAACGCGGTTAGTGAAGTAAGCTTATTCAATCAGCACCTCCACTTAATCCAATCCGTCCATACCATTCCGACACCAAAAGTAAATTGGGAGTCGATTGCCATGGAACCTGCGCCTGCAATGCCAACGGTTCGCTTCGATCATAAAGTCAAAGCCATAGAAGCGCTTGATGAATACAAGCCATACTGGCTAGATATTCTGTTGGGTAACAAGTCTAAGTTTCACACCCTCACAAGCAATGTCGAGCGAGCAGCAGAAAAAGACATAGAGCAATATAAAACGGAATTTGTACATTGGGTTCAGAACTACAGCTACTGGGTAAAAAGCAATCAGTTATCGAAAGGCGTTTTGAATAACGATAGCCAAGCAAAGTTGTCTGCCCTTTCTAAAGCTCAGCAAAACCTGATGAACGTAGCGGTGGTCGACACCAAACTGATTAACCATAACTTCAATACCTATAAGAATGGCCACCTGTTAGAAATCAACATTCAGGTTAATAAGCACAACGTGATCCCTAAAGAAAAAAAGGTATTGTGCCAAGGCGAAGTAAAGCTTGAAACGATGTCTCTTTCTGAAAGCAATACCTTATATCGTGAGTACGTGTGCAGCTGTATTCTTAAATGTGCGCAAGATGCTTTCAATGTCTTACCCGAGACGAGCGTCTTGGTCAACGTTGAACAGATTTCAGCAGATCAATCGAGCGAAACCATCGTTTCATGCCATGTAGAACAAGGACTACTCGAGTTCTTATTAATCGAAGACGATAAACCCTCTGAGACACTTGAATTCTTTGTCCACATTGAAGATTTTAATCCTCATCGAGGTAATGGGTTCTCAGCGAAAAAAACGATCTTTTCGCCTTTGCCTATTGCGTCGTAACTCACTCGCATTTTCGATTCAATCATTGACGACTCTTCACGACTAACCTTGCGTTCATCGTGTTCAATCACCTTATATACCAAACCATTATGTCGACACACGCTATCTCACAAACAACGCGCCCATTAACCAACACAGTTTCATACACACGATCCTTAATAAAGCTACCTTTAGTTCTAATCGCTATCTCTATGCCCGTATTTGCCGAAGAAGTTGAAGAAGTAGAACTCGAGGGCGACGTCGTATTAAGCGAAGGTTCTGACTTACAAGAAGAAGCTCAAGAATCCCCTTTTACAACCCTGACCAAACTCGGGTTTATCTACTCACAAAACACCAGCTCATCTTTGTCGATCAACTCTGGAATCTCTGTTGGATACAAAAAAGAGAACTGGGGCCAACGAGTTCAGTTTGATACCTACTATACCGATGCTGAAAACGATGAAGACGGCACCAATCGCTATACCACCAACTATGGCATCAGCTATGACTTGAACGAAGTCACCTATTTGGTCGCAACAACACGTTTTGAACACGACCACTTTGGTACTTATCGTAAGCAATTTATAACGGCTACAGGATTGGGTCGCCACTTTTATGATACTGAAAGAATCAAACTTCAAGGCTCTGCTGGTCCGGGTTACCGAATCAGTCAACGGCAATCCTCCGATGAAGAGTTCCCGAACAAAGAGAACTATGAACTAATCGTGAATGCCAGTGTTGATGGCTCTCTGACGCTCACAGAGACGTTTTCTATCGGGGCAACCGCTAACATGGCTTACGGTGAAGAGAACACCAATTACAATCTTAAAGGCTATCTAAAGAACATCTTGATAGGCAATTTGGCGCTAACTTTTGATACCGAATACATCTACAACACCACTGACGCATCAGACCAAAGTAACGCCGAAATCTACAGCTCAATGAATCTAAACTACGACTTCTAACCGCTCTCCTCACTTAATCTAGCCCACAACAGCAAAAGGCCCTCACAATGAGGGCCTTGAAGTATCTAGCTAAACCTAAAACATCTCGCTACGCTGGTTTCGTTCTCAATCGAGTCAACAAATCCATTTGCTTTAGGTTCGCCATACCGACATACGCGACTGGCACTAAGAACAATGAGAAAAAAGTTCCGACAGACAAGCCACCGACCAGAACCAAACCAATATTGATTCGACCTAAGGAACCCGGGCCATCCGCCAGTGCCAATGGCAATGAACCGAGGATCATCGTCAGTGAGGTCATCAAGATTGGACGTAACCTTGAACGTGCACTGCTGATCGCCGCTTCTTTCGCACTCGCGCCAGATTTGCGTTTCTCGTTGGCAAACTCCACCAGCAAAATACCGTGTTTGGTCACGAGACCAACCAGTGTCAGCAATCCTATCTTCGAGTAAATATTGAGGCTTTGACCAAATACCGAAAGCGTCAAAATCGCGCCCACAATACACAATGGAACCGTTAGCAAGATGATCATTGGGTCAACAAAGCTTTCAAACTGCGCCGCCAAGATCAAGAAGATGAAAATCAACGCCAATACGAACAGCACTTGTGCGCCCGCGGTTGAATCAACCAGGTCTTTAACTACGCCATTGAACTCGTAGCTCTGAGCAGGTTTCAACAGACTTGGTACCGTGTCATCAATGTATGCCTTCACGTCGCTCGCCGTATATCCGGGCATCAAGTCCGCGGTGATTTCAGCACTGTCTTTACCCATGAACGTCTTGAAATTAGATTCCGATGTCACTTGCTTGATTGATACAAACTGAGATAAAGGAAGCCTTTGACCCGACTGTGAATCCACGTACAGCTTATCGAGCACCTTGAAATCGCCAAGATCACTAAGATTTACTTGAACTTGAATTGGGTACGTATAGCCATCATCCGCTTGTAGATCTGCCGCTTTCACTGATCCTAAGAAAGTAGATAGCGCATTGGTGACATTACTGTAATCCACACCAGACAATACGATAGCATTGCGGTCAATCGACAAGTCATAACGCAATTGGTCACGCAACATCGAATTTTTAATGTTGGTCACGCCCTCATAACTCTCAAGCGCCTCCACCACCTCATTCGCCGTTTCCGACAATACGGTGGTATCACGGTTAACCGTCGTTAACTCTAGGATCATATTAGTGGCAATGTTCAAGTTATCAGCCGAGCGAACCTTGAAAGACATGCCATAAGCAGAGACCGAACTTTGCGCTTTAGCGATAAACTCGTTCACCAACTCATCAGCTGACTGGTCACGTTCGCCCCATGATTTCAATAAAACGTGATTAGTCGGAGTCCCTTCGATGTAAGACAAGTTTGCCTCTACCGAACGATCACCTTTGAACACACTGTTAAGTTGCTCGTTGTTGTCTAGGTGATACTGACGTCCGACTCCTGTAGGAGGCGTTGAAGTGACCTCAACAAAACCAGTATCTTCCGTTGGAAGCAACACTTGAGGCATTGTCCAAACCGCCAAAGCAGATAGAGCAATCAATGCCAAGGCAATACCACTCATCAGTGTTTTACGCTCAAACCATTTGCTAAGTTCCTTGGTGTACAAGTCAGACAGAACATTCAGCTTCGCATCAACTTTTTTGTACCACCTTGCCGGCTTTGTAACTGGCTTCATTAAGTAAGCACACATCATGGGCGAGAGCGTTAAAGCCACAAACCCAGAGATGATCACTGCTGCTGCTAACGTGAAAGCAAATTGTCTAAATAGATCGGCGGTTAAGCCCGACATCAAACCAATAGGGAGATACACGACCGCTAAAGTCAGCGTCATCGCTATCACAGGAAAGACGATCTCTCGGCACCCTTTGATTGCCGCATTAAAAGGGGTTTCTCCCTCTTCGATATGTCGGTAACAGTTTTCAGCCACTACAATGGCATCATCGACGACTAAACCAATCGCAAGAATGATGGCCAAGATAGTCAGCACGTTGATACTAAACCCGAGCACATGCATAACTGCAAACACACCAATCACACAGACTGGGATCGTGATAATAGGAATAGACGCCACACGAACTGAACCAAGGAACAACACGACAACGGCTGAAACAAGAACAATCGCCTCAACCAAAGTCATGAAACCTTCGTCAATTGCGGTTTTAATGAAATCAGCTTGGTTATAAACCATCTTCATCTCAATGCCTTCTGGCAACTGAGGCTGAATCACATCAATCTGTTTCTTAACTTTATTTGCAACTGTAACTGGGTTTTCACTTTTCAGTGGCAGTACCTGAATCGACATCGCTAAATTGTCATCTACACGAAGAATGCTCGGCGTAAGGCTCTCTTCCCCCATTTTGACTTCAGCAATATCTCCGACACGAATGATCTTGCCGTTATCGACACGAACCACCAAATCTCGCACATCATCAACACTGGTCACTTGGTTGACTGGGTTAATGGAGAAATCTCGTACCTGACCTTTGATAGTACCCGCGGTAAATGTCGCGTTGTATGAGCTTAATGTACCGACCACGTCTGACGCACTCATGTTAAGCGCCATCATTCGATCAGGTTGTAACCACACACGAACCGCTTTTTCACTGCCACCATACGGCCCCCAAATCCCCCCCACACCTTGTATGTGCTTAAACTGGGGCACGACTTGCTGGCTAATGTAGTCATACATGTCTTGCTTAGACATCTTGCCGGTATTCACAAACGTGATGATGTTACTCGGCATACTGGTATCAGAAGAGTCATCCGTTACCGTTGGCTTGTCCGTCATACTAGGAGGAAAATCACCAATCGCTTCAACACTGCTACGCAGGTTGTTCATCAAGCTCGTGTATTCGACGTCATTAATGTCATCTTCAAAAATGATTTTTAGATTACACGTTCCTTCCTGACAGTCGGTCGTCATGGTTTTCACGCTGTCTAAGCCCGTTGCCGCCGTGATCAGTTTATCTGCCACATTGCGCGACATGAACTCAGCGCTCGCGCCATTGATCGCCGCGGTTACAGTCGCCGACGGTGTTTTATGTTCAGGAAAGTATTGGATTGAGAGCTTTTGAAACGACAAAAGCCCAAGCAAAACAATAGTAATACTCAGAACAGACGCAAACACAGGGTGCTTGATACAAATCTCAGGAAGCTTCATTCAGGTTCTCCTTTGTTACAGCTTCCTTGCTTTGGATTTCCTTGCTGTGAGTTTCCTTGTTTAGACTTTCGCTCGATGATTGCTCAGCGGCCGCATTAGTTTCCGCACGCTCGTTATTTTCGTTGATCGCTTCGTCTACACCTTTTGTTGCTTCCGTCCAATCAACCGAAGGCTCAACCGGATGTGCTTCATCAATCTGTGTTTCGGTCTTTTCTACCTCGGGCTTAACGGTCTGCTTAGTGACCTCTTTGTTTATTGGCTCCGTTATTAGCTCAACTGTTTTCTGCTCCGCATTAGGGTTCATTACCTTAACTAGAGACGCTTTCTTAAGGTTCTGTTGCCCCGTCACTACGACCTTATCACCCAGTTTCAATCCGCTTTCTACAACGACGTACCCATCGTTAGTGTTCACGCCCAATTCAACAATGCGTTGCTCGATTTTTTCGCCATTCACAATCCATACAAAACGTTGTGCATTTTTTGCTTGAACGGAATTTTGGGAAACCACCATTTGAGTCGTGTCTTCGCTCGTCATTTGGCTTACTTTGGCAAACATGCCCGGAACTAAACGATGATCTGGATTGGTCACGTGCGCGTGTACTTCTACGCGACCTGAACTCTCATCAACCGCGGGGGCAATGTAATCCACCACACCAGAAAATGCTTCATCGACAAAAGCATCAACTTGAATAGAGACATTCTGTCCAAGTTTTGCGTTGCCTAGATCCGATTGTCCAATGGAATACTGAACTTCGACAGGATCGAGTTTGATCAAACTCACCAACGCGGTTGCGCCATCAATCTTACTGCCCACTGAGTGGGTAAAGTTGGTTAATTGCCCATCAAATGGCGCAACCAATAAATAGTCATTCATTAGCGCTTCTTTCTGACGGAAATCAGCCGCAGCTAAATTCGCCTGCTCTCCCAGTTCTTCAACATCTTGTTGAGACATAGAGTCAGGCTGTTTCTTTAGTAATTCTTGTACTCGCTTTAATTTCGACTTTGCTAACGCTAGAGAGCTTCTTGCTTTGTCTAGATCGGCTTTCGCTTTGGTATTGTCCAATTGAGCGATCAACTCGCCTTTTTTAACTGAATCTCCATCTTTGAAATGGATATTGAGAATTTTGTCGGAGGCACTGAATGTCAATGCAGCAGAATCCGTTGCCCTGATTTTGCCAACCTCGTTGATTGAAGATGTGAATGCTTGTTTGTGCGCTTTTTCGATAGTCACAGGAATCAAGTTTGAGTCTTGGGCAAACGATGGAGAGATATGTAAGGCAAACAGTGCCAAACAGATTGTTTTACTAAGCTTTGTAAATTTCATTTTTAATAACCATAACCGTTTGAATTCGTCTGAATTAAAACGTTTTTCTAAGCAGCTATTTCTTACTTAATGAGCTTCCAGCTATTTAAATAATGCTAAAACAGCTAATAATGAGAAAAGGGCTCAACTCACTGTCGAGCCCTGCAATTTTTATATGATTCCTAAATTTTTACGTTCTGAACTCCAAAGTAAAAGTTAAAAACGATGTTGATATTGAACACCAAGCAAGAGAGCATCGGCAGTCACATCAGCAGTTATATTGGAACTCGTTGCTGGAATCGTCGTCAGGTTTTCGTCAATATCTTGTGATTCTCCGATGATAAATCCGACTCCAACGTCCACAGAACTGGCATCGGTGAAGTTATACGTCCCTCCGACTGTTAACCAGTGACGGTTAACATCAGGAATAGAGAGCGATGTGAGTTCGTCAGTCGGGGAAATGTCGTACATGTAGCCAGCTCTTAGAACGACGTCTTTTGACATGGTGTATGTACCACCGACAGAAACATGTCCTGCGTCTTTCCATTGATACTCTTTAATTGAGTCGTCATAAGAGTCAGATGTTAGCGAATCAAATTCAGACCAGTTCACCCACTGCAGGCTGTAGTGAAAAGCCCACTGTTCGTTGAGCTGGTGCCAACCGGAAAACTCTAGAGTGTCTGGTAGAGGTACGTTCATCTTGTCGGCAGGGACACCGCCTTTGGTAATGTCACCTTCTACTTCGATATCTGGGCTGTAACGGTAACTAATACCGAACTTGTTATGTTCGTTGACTTGGTAAGTCGCACCAACATTTGCACCCAGACCGAAACCGTCTGCATCTACATTTAACAAGTTTTGACGGTATATCTCACCCTCACCGTAGATAACATCTATCCCGGCACCTAAGTTGATTTGTTCGGACAACTCGTAAGCCACAGCGAAGCCAACATTGATACTGGAAAGCGCTGTTTTCCCTCCGAACTCATCCGCTTCGAACGACTCGTCAAACTCAACGTCAGTACCGAAATTGGAATGGACTGTTGCGCCCAAAGTAAACTTAGAACCTTCGATAGGATGCACATAGTGAATATTCGGAACTAATGTCCCTGCGTCTAATGATTGGTCATCTAACATTTCAGTATCACCAATCATTGGCGTGTAGCTAACACTCGACACATCAATACCACTATCGATATAGATAGCGCCGACAGAGAGTGTTGGTTGCTCGATGTAAGCCATCGCAGCACTGTTCTTAGCCACAATTGCCGCACTATCGGCCATAACAGCATCACCCGCGAATGCACGACCTAACCCTGTTACGGACTGTGCGTTAAGTTGAAAACCGGCCGCGTTAATCAGACAAGGAACAAGAGCAACTGCAGTGCCCAAAAAAAGTTTATTCTTCATTTTGAGGCACCTCTGTTTCGATATGATCTTCGTTATTAATGACAACAAGCGAACCGTCAGTCATCACCATCGAAGCAACAGCTAACTGTTGGGTTGTCACGGCTTCACGTACATCTGACATATTTCCGCCTGGCATACCCGGTAGGCCATTTTCATCAACGGGGCCTTCATACGGGAATAAGTACGTACCATGTCCACCGGTTGTCGTTCTTATGACTCCACCGAGTTCGATCTGATCACGCTTTGTACCCGTTATTGGGTCTAAACCAAGGGCAGTAATTAAGGGCTCAGTGCCAGTTCGAATATTATTTGGCGCGGTATTCGGAATTACGCTGTCTGGCACATAATCAACGCCAACGTCACAGGTTTCGCCGCAATCTCCAACTGCAGCTAACAAAAGAGTCGGTTGCTCAGCCTTAACTTGACGAGAGATGAAACTAGCAGGGTCTGCACTATCAATTGTTGCTTGAACTCCTTGTTTAAGGTCGGTAACAACTAAATCGAAGATGTCGTTCTCTAGCTGATTAACAAGCAGCGCGTTATCAGATGAAAGCTCTACAAACTCTCTAAGTGCTTCAATACATTGTTGATTCGTTGCTTCTGTTATGCATGTATCTGGTATGACAGTTTCAGCAATGCCACGCTGAACATCAGGAGACTTCTTAACACCTTCAGACATTTCAGGGCCTAAGGTTTGAGAAGACAGAACCAAGTTGGTTAGCCCCTGCCCCGGAACAACAAAGTTCACCGTATTGAATTCAAAATTAGGATTAGTATCCGAGTGAAAATCAGGGCTTGCTTGACTAAACTCACTCACCATTACCGACATGATCCCACCCAACGATTGTCCGATTAGATGAACGTTATTGTTATCAACCCAACCTTCTTGGCTCAACGCATAGCGTAGACCCAGAAAATCAGAAACAGACTGCTGGAGGTTAGAACGAAGCGCTAAAGGGGAATCAATATTGATGAAGAAGGCTTTGTTTGCTCGGGCACTAATTTCCACGTGCTCAGGGCTTGAGTCATAACGTATCCGCTCACCGTGATATGGCATATCGATCGCAACCACGGCATAACCTTTATCAGTATATTCCGCAGCCATTAAAGAAGCAGTGCCGCGCTCTGCTGTAACACCATGAATAAAAATAGCGACAGGTAACCCTATAAAACTATTCCAGTTAAACTCTTTTGGTACGTATATATCTGCCGTCACCTCAAGGTCTTCTGTCTTTTGAGGCATTGGATTCTCCGCAGTTGGAAAACTACCGGAAGTGTTGGTAATCCATTCATACAGTGGTGGGCAATTTTCTTTCGGGTCAAATTCATCGACGATACATTCCGCCTCCCTCTCTTTTGTAAAAGGTAAGTACGACGGAATTTTTAGCACTTTTGTATACAGGTTATATCCCCGCTTTTCCTCTACAATTACAGGCTCTTCTTGGGTGAATGAACTACCATATTGCAGATGGTTTCTTTTCATTGCATCTAGCGACGAATACGAACTCTGTGTTTTAAACTGCGCAGCATAAACGGGGCTTTGTTTCCTAAATCAGGGAACTAATGCTTAAAGCTACGATCAGATCATCTAAGTTCACTCACATACTTAGAGCAATGCCAAAGCCTCGCTACAGAACAACTAACTGGAAACAATATAACCAAGCCCTAATCAATCGTGGTTCACTGACATTCTGGATTGATGAGGAAGCGATTCAACAGTGGAAGCAACTCAAGCAAGATAAACGAGGTCGACCTCGATTGTTTAGTGACTTAGCCATTACGACCGCCCTCATGGTTAAACGAGTATTCGCGATGCCGTTGAGAGCGTTACAAGGGTTCATCGATTCTGTTTTCAAACTCGCTCAACTCCCGTTGTCATGTCCTCATTATTCATGCATCAGTAAACGAGCCAAAACGGTTAATGTGTCATTCAAGACAAAGACCCGAGGCGCAATACAGCATTTAGCCATTGATGCAACAGGGCTAAAGGTCTACGGTGAAGGTGAATGGAAAGTAAAAAAACATGGTACTGACGGGAAGCGTCGAGTTTGGCGTAAGCTCCATTTAGCCGTAGACACTGGCACTCATGAAATCATTGCGGCTGAGTTAAGTTTATCGAATGTCACTGACGGTGAAGCTCTTCCTAATTTACTGAATCAAACTCGTCGTAGAATCAATGAGATATCTGGTGATGGAGCTTACGATACAAGACAATGCTACGAAGCAATACGTATTAAACAAGCTGTTCCACTTATTCCACCGAGAGAAGGTGCTGCTTTTTGGTTACGAGGTCACCCCCGTAATCTGGCGGTAGCTTGCCAGAAATTATACGGCTCAAATAAACATTGGAAAAAGAAGTACGGTTACCATAAACGGTCACTTTCAGAGACGGCTATGTTCCGTGTAAAGACACTGTTTGGTGGGCGATTAAGTTTAAGAAACTATAATGCTCAGGTTGGTGAAACCTACGCCATGATTAAAGCGTTGAATAAGCTCACAGGGTTAGGTATGCCTAAAACGATAGAAATAGCCTAATAATCACCCATACTGGCCGTTTCTATCTGAGATCCAATTAGGAAACAAAGCCGCTATGAATTGTTATATGTCTCTACGAAAGAAGCTGGCTTTGCGTCGTCAGGTACTTACGTGGTAACCCAACACGACATTTCTTTAGACGAGACTCAACATGAACAAATCATACCAAATAGAGAGCTCACATTTTACGAAAAGGTGATGATCAGTGAAGGTGCAGTGCTTTCTTCAGATGCCATGGCTTATATCCCACTAAATAATGATGAATTATTATTGGTCACTCAGCGCGGAATGATTCACTTCTGTAAAAAAGTGATATGCGCCGACCTGCCCACTTACTCGAATGCAGATCCTGAATTGAACATTAACTAATCGTTTAACTATCAACTATTTCGGTCAGTAGCTGTACTTAAGCCAATACGTTAGGAGCTATGCATTTCCACATCAATTCAACTCTCGCTGAAGCCTACTTAACTTTCCATTCCCAGTAGGCATCAGTTCATAAATTAATCCGATATCATGTAAAAATACACACTTCTTTTTAGTTCTGCACGTTAGGCTCCAAAAGTCATAGATTTATAAATCCACACCTTTGTATACAACTCCTCACTATAAAGGTGATCCAAGTTATATTCTATTGAGATAGATAATTTGTTTATTAACATCTAAACAACAGTAGTTGTTCATGATTTACAACCACAATTAACATCAAAGAAAATGTTTGTCTTAGATCATATCAACCTCAACTATGCCTCGTGCCACAGTGCAGTTTTCTGTACATTCATTGTCATATTCTGAAACACTTTCTTATATTTTTTTAAACTTTGTGGAGATTTCTATGTTAGAGCTCTTGATCGGATTAGTGATTACTATCGCTGTTGGTTACTTTATTGTGAAAGGCTATAAAGCGGCAGGTGTATTACTGACAGCTGGCCTTGCCCTACTTCTTATTACTGGCCTTATAGGTCACACAGTCTTACCCGCTAAGGTCGCTTCAACAGGTAACATGGTTACCGACTCACTAGAATTCGTTAAGTACATGCTTCAGTACCGTGGAGGCGGCCTAGGCATGCAAATCATGCTTCTTTGTGGCTTTGCTTCTTACATGACGCATATCGGCGCAAACAATGTGGTAGTAAAACAATTCTCTAAACCGCTTGCTGCTATCAAATCTCCATACGTACTTCTTGTTGCGGCTTACATCGTAGCGTGTCTAATGTCTCTAGCAGTAAGTTCTGCAACAGGCCTTGGCGTGCTATTGATGGCGACCCTATTCCCAATGATGACGGCAATGGGTATTTCTCGTCCAGCAGCGGTGGCGGTTTGTGCATCACCTGCAGCAATCATTCTTTCACCAACGTCGGGTGATGTGGTTATCGCAGCAGAAAAATCAGGTATGTCTCTTGATGTGTTTGCTGTTCAAACGGTACTGCCTGTTTCTATCTGTGCGATCATCGTGATGGCGGGTGCGGCTTTCTTCTGGAACAAATACCTAGATAAGAAAGAAAACACGCCAATGGAAAAAGTAGACGTTTCAGAAATTGAAACGAATGCGCCGGCTTTTTATGCTGCTCTTCCATTCTTACCTATTTTTGGAGTATTTCTATTCAACGGTCGTACCATTCCGGGCCTTTCACTTGATATCTACACCATCGTAGTAGGTTCAATTTTCGTGGGCGCTGTTATCGATTACGTTGTGAAGAAGTTTGACGGCGAAAAAACACTAGAAGACCTAGATTCTTGCTACCAAGGTATGGCCGAAGCATTTAAAGGCGTAGTAATGCTGTTGGTTGCGGCGGGTGTATTTGCTCAGGGCCTAATGTCTATCGGTGCAATTGATAACCTAATCGGCCTTGCTGAATCAGCTGGCGCTGGCGGTATCGCATTAATGCTTATCCTGACTGGTCTAACAGTTGCTGCTGCTATCGCGACAGGTTCTGGTAACGCGCCATTCTATGCATTCGTAGAACTGGCTCCGTCACTTGCTGCGAAAATGGGCTTGAACCCTGCGTTCCTAATCATCCCAATGCTTCAAGCGTCTAACTTAGGCCGTACAATTTCTCCTGTTTCGGGTGTAATTGTAGCGACTTCTGGCATGGGTAAAATCAGCCCGTTTGAAGTCGTTAAACGTACTTCAGTACCAGTAATCTGTGGTCTTATCACGGTGATCTTCGGTACGCTTGTTCTAGTACCAATGGCAGCTTAATTGTCAGTAAAACAGACATGATTATTTGGATATAAAATGCCCTAATAAAAAGGCGCTGAACTTAGTAAGTTCAGCGCCTTTTTTAATGTCACTTTCTCACATCGTCAAAACTATCGAGACATGTATAAACAGTCAGGCTTGAAATAGTGTTATCTCAAAGGACCCAAGCCCTACTTCATTTCACCATAGCGTTCTAGATACAGAACCGTGGCAGCGGTACGGGAAGGCACTTGCAGCTTTTTCAGTAGACTCTTCATATGTACCTTAACTGTCGATTCAGAAATGAACAGGTGATCAGCGATCTGCTTATTGCGGTAACCTTTCGCGACTTCTTGAAGGATCTGCATTTCGCGTTCAGTCAGTTGTTCGAAGATATCATTGCGGCTTCCAGCATCATTTAGGTAACGAGCAACCACACTGCTGTAAGCCTTGTCACCGCTGTGTGCTTGCTTAAGCAGTTCAATTAACTCATCGGGTTCAGTGTCTTTCAACAAGTAGCCATCAGCGCCTGCTTTTACAATCGCTTCAATGTCTGCAGGGCTATCAGAAACCGTTAGAATAACAATGTTTGCGCTAGAACCGTCAGTGCGAAGTGCTTTCAAGGTATCTAAACCAGACATGCCCTTCATATTGAGATCCAAAAGGATCAAATCAGGTTCTTCTTCATGAGCAAGAGCAACCGCTTCAGTGCCGTTACTTGCTTCTGCAATCACTTCGAATTCGTCTTCAAAGCTCAGTAATTGGCTTATACCTCTGCGCATCAATGGATGATCATCAACCAGCATTACTTTACAAATCGTCAACTTTAACTTCCTTCAAACTTTTATATTTCAATATGACTGTACAGCCTTCACCTTGCGCCGCTTCAATCGTCAAGTCGCCATTCAGTCTTGCCGCACGCTCCTGCATAATGCTCATCCCGTAGTGGTTCACCTTGGAACTACTTGAGTCAAAGCCATCTCCATTATCTTTTATCACGACTAATACTTCACCGTCCTCATCGATACAGCATACATCTATCAAGTCGGCATTGGCGTGTTTTATTGCATTTATTGTTGCTTCACGAATCAATTGAAGCAAGTGAACCTGACTATGCGCATCAAGCTCGATCGATGAGAGATTATTAGTGAGGTTAATCTTCGCATCGGTTCTCTCGCTGAGCGCCTCAAGCATGGTACTTAAGGCGTCTCCAAAGTTGCCCTCTTTAATGGTCAACCTAAATGTGGTGAGTAGCTCTCTTAACTGGGTATAAGCGTCGGCTAAGCCGTTTCCGATCTCAGACGCGATTTGTTCAGATTGCTCTCGGTGCTGTTGCTCTGGCAGTTTGCCAATCACACGCTTTAATAGTGTAACTTGAATTTTCAAGTACGACAGTGATTGAGCCAATGAATCGTGGAGTTCACGTGCAATCGTGGCACGCTCTTCCATGATAATAAGCTGTTCAGCTTTCTTTTGAGCACGATTGTAGTAGATCGCTCTCGATAGCAGTTGAATGAAGCTTTCGATCAGAGCTTTAGTTGAGTGCCCGTGGTGATATGAACAGTATAAATAGCCGAGAATAAGTTCGTTATCGTCGAGTTTCATCTCAAACTTTTCGTAGTCTAAATTCGAATCGTAACCTTCATCCATAATCAATGAACGGCCTGAGTTATCGACAATCTCGAGCCTCAGTGATCCAATCCCTTCCAAGCTCACGAGATGCTGCAAGATAGCTCGGAAGTTTTCAGGAGCAATACGCGTCACCGTGAGCTCTTGTGACGAGTTATAAAGTGCCTGCAGCGACTGGTTCGCATTTTGCAGCTCAATCGTCTTTGCATCCACCACATCTTCAAGGTTTCGATAAAGCACGCCTAAATCTTTGGCCATCGAGTTGAAGGTTTTGGTCAAAATGCCCATTTCGTTGTTACTGGTCACCTTGAGTTCTACCTCGAAGTCGCTGTTTTTGATTCTTTGGCTCGCACCGACAAGAGCATGTAGCGGTTTAACAACCTGTTTACGTACAAAGTGAACAACAAAAAGAGATATGACCAGAATCCCACCAAGGCCGATACCACCAGCCCACGCTAACTTTATTAACTTGTCTTCAGAGAACTCTTGCAGCTTATAAACGAAGCCATCGATTTCAGCCACGAAGTTTTCAACCAACACGAGATAGTGATCGCGCTCTTCGCTATTCAAGACCTGTTTTAGCTCATGCCAACGGCCGATAATTAAATAGTAATCTTCTGTGATGTCTGTCGGAACATTCCAACTGACCAAATTAGTCATGGATGGCGAGTAAAGAGAACTTTCGAATTCACGAATATGAGATTCATAATCGACAGATTCTATTTGAATATCATGGGCTAAACGGTAGCTTTGCATTCGCATTGAACCGGCCACGTTAACCGCTTCCGCATCATTCAAACTTGAAGCCAAAGTAAAGATGGCAAAGCCAGTCGTAGCAACCGACAACAGCAGTATAGAGAGCAAAGATTTTGCTATCGTACTTGTTACAGATGAAACCGGTTTTATAAGCAAAAGTGCCTTCCTATTGATAAATGACTTGCCAGCGATATCGTATTGTCACACATCAAAAATCATAGCTCCATTCAATATGTGATCACTCGCTCCGTAATTTATTGATCTAAGACAATATATGCCCCCAATTAGCCCTTAGGGGGTATTTATACAATTGTTTCTAAAACTACACTACTTGTGAGGACTCATTACAAGATATTAATAGAATAATGACCTACAATTACAACATCTTAGTAACATCTATAGGTATCTAGTGGTAGATCTATCAAAACGCCGTCTTTTTTCTAGACGAAAAGTTGACTCAAGCCAGATTCGTTTGCCTTGGATTGACAGCCTAGAAAGCTTTACAGATGACTGTACTCGCTGCGGTAAATGCATCGAGAGTTGTGAGACTAAGATAATCATTGTAGGCGATGGTGGTTTTCCCACTGTAGATTTCTCTATTGATGAGTGTACGTTCTGCTATCAATGTGCAGATGTTTGTCCCGAACCCATTTTTAAGCCAAAGCAAGGAGAGCCTTGGCAAGCAAAAGCACAAATCTCTGATAAGTGTTTAGCGCAACAAAATGTTGAATGCCGAAGCTGTGGTGACATGTGTGAACCTATGGCCATTCAATTTCAACTTAGAGCAGGCAGTGTTGCTCTACCAAAAATCAAGTTAGATGAGTGTAGCGGTTGTGGGGCCTGCGTAGCAATTTGCCCTACTTCGGCTATTCTTGTGAGTAATGCATAAAACAAAAATAACGAGAGCAATTTATGGCACTAAATGAAGTGCATATATCAAGTTTAGTCGTGCATGTGAGCCCTGAGCATCTAAATGAGATCAAAGCGGAGATCGATCAATTCGATAACGCTGAAATCTACGGAGATAGCCCTGAAGGCAAAATCATCGTGGTCCTAGAAACTGAAAACCAAGGTTTTGTAACGGACACCATCGAAGCAATAAACAACATTAAGAACGTTTTGGGGACAGCTTTGGTTTATCACCAAATCGAAACTGGACTCGACGAAACGGATTTAGAAACTGGAAGCAACAATTCTCAACTTGAGGGTGAAGTATGAAAATGACAAGACGTGCGTTTGTGAAAGCAAACGCAGCTGCATCAGCGGCAGCCGTTGCAGGTGTAACACTACCGGCAACAGCAACCAACCTGATCGCTAGCTCTGATCAAACAAAAATCACGTGGGATAAAGCGCCTTGTCGTTTTTGTGGTACGGGCTGTTCAGTACTAGTAGGTACTCAAAACGGTAAAGTGGTTGCGACTCAAGGCGATCCAGAAGCTCCTGTAAACAAAGGCCTTAACTGTATCAAAGGCTACTTCCTTTCAAAAATCATGTACGGCAAAGACCGTCTAGAACAACCTCTTCTTCGTATGAAAGATGGCGAGTTCCATAAAGATGGTGATTTCGCACCCGTATCTTGGGACAAAGCGTTCGACGTGATGGCTGAGAAATGGAAAGCTTCATTGAAGAAGAACGGTCCAACAGGTGTTGGTATGTTCGGTTCAGGCCAATGGACAGTAATGGAAGGCTACGCAGCCGTTAAGATGATGAAAGCGGGTTTCCGTTCAAACAACATAGATCCAAACGCTCGTCACTGTATGGCTTCTGCTGTAGTAGGCTTCATGCGCACTTTCGGTATTGATGAGCCAATGGGTTGTTACGATGACTTTGAACACGCAGACGCATTCGTACTGTGGGGTTCAAACATGGCAGAAATGCACCCAGTACTATGGACTCGTATTACAGACCGTCGTCTAAGCCACCCACACGTTAAAGTAAACGTACTGTCTACTTACTACCACCGTTCTTTCGAGCTTGCAGACACGGGTTACATCTTCGAACCTCAATCAGATCTAGCAATTGCTAACTTCATTGCTAACTACATCATTCAAAACGATGCCGTTAACTGGGACTTCGTGAACAAGCACACGAACTTCAAGCAAGCAACGACAGACATCGGTTACGGTCTGCGTGACGATGATCCACTACAGAAAGCAGCCGCAAACCCTAACTCAGGCGAAATGACTGCTATCTCTTTCGAAGACTACAAAGCGTCTGTTGCTGAATACACAGTTGAGAAAGCGTCTGAAATGTCAGGTGTACCTCAAGAAGACCTTATCAAGCTGGCTAAGCAATATGCCGATCCAAACATCAAAGTAATGTCACTTTGGACTATGGGTATGAACCAACATACTCGTGGCGTATGGATGAACAGCCTTGTGTACAACATCCACCTTCTTACAGGTAAGATTTCTACTCCAGGTAACAGCCCATTCTCACTAACTGGCCAACCGTCAGCGTGTGGTACAGCGCGTGAAGTTGGTACATTCGCTCACCGTTTACCTGCCGATATGGTGGTTGCTAACCCTAAACACCGTAAAATTGCAGAAGATATCTGGAAACTTCCAGAAGGCACCATTCCACCGGTACCCGGCGCTCACGCTGTTCTTCAAGACCGTATGTTGAAAGACGGTAAAATCAACGCTTACTGGGTAATGTGTAACAACAACATGCAAGCGGGTCCAAACATCAACACTGAACGTCTGCCAGGTTACCGTAACCCAGATAACTTCATTGTATGTTCTGACCCGTACCCAACGGCAACAGCTCAAGCGGCTGACCTCATCCTTCCAACAGCAATGTGGATTGAGAAAGAAGGCGCTTACGGTAACGCAGAGCGTCGTACACAAGCATGGTACCAACAAGTGAAAACTGTAGGTGAAGCTAAGTCTGACCTATGGCAAATCATGGAATTCTCTAAGCGCTTCACTATTGAAGAAGTTTGGGGTGAAGAACTGGTTGCGAAAATGCCTGAGTACCGTGGCAAAACCATGTACGACGTGCTTTACAAAAACGGCAACGTTGATGCATTCCCACTGTCTGAAGCTCAAGAGCTTAACGACGATGCACAAGCTCAAGGTTTCTACGTTCAAAAAGGTCTATTCGAAGAATACGCAGCCTTTGGTCGCGGCCACGGTCACGATTTAGCACCATACGATCGCTACCACCAAGTTCGTGGTCTACGTTGGCCTGTTGTTGACGGTAAAGAGACACTATGGCGCTTTAAAGAAGGTTCAGATCCATATGCTAAGAAAGGTTCTGATTGGGACTTCTACGGCAAACCAGATGGTAAAGCACTGATCATCAATGCACCATACGAAGCGCCACCTGAAGTACCAAACGATGAATACGATATGTGGCTATGTACAGGTCGTGTTCTTGAGCACTGGCACACAGGTACTATGACTCGTCGTGTACCAGAACTTTACAAAGCAGTACCGGATGCACTTTGTTACATCCACCCTGCTGATGCTAAAGCTCGTGGTCTTCGCCGTGGTGATGAAGTTCTTATCGAAAACAAACGTGGTGAAGTACGCGTTCGTGTTGAAACTCGTGGTCGTAACCGTCCACCACAAGGCTTGGTATTCGTACCATTCTTTGATGCAAGAATTCTGATCAACAAGTTGATCTTGGATGCAACGGATCCTCTGTCTAAACAGACGGATTACAAGAAGTGTCCAGTTAAGATCACTAAGGTCGCTTAAGGACAATATGTTCTTACCACTTAGCTCGTAGATCTGACGTTTTTAATATTGCGACTGCTTTTTTCGTTACTTTTTGAAAGAAGTAGTCCACTCAAAGAATTAGCCTTTAGGCGGAGAAATTAACCATGAAAAAACTGATTACTGCCCTACTATCAGCTGGTCTTTTGCTAGCTGGTGCAGTTCAAGCTGAAGCTGAACTGGATAACCCAGGCGGCATTGGTGGCGTAGAATCTCTACGTGGTGCAAGTGAACTTGAAGCAACTCGCGCAGCAGATGACTTCAAAAAGTTCCCTCGTGACCAAGTACTTGAGAGTGACTACGTATACCAACCACCTCTAGTGCCTCATACTATTCGTAGCTATGAAGTTTCTCTTAACGCTAACAAGTGTCTTTCTTGCCACAGCTGGAAAAACGCAAAAGAAATGGGTGCTACTAAAGTGAGTGTAACTCACTACATGAACCGTGAAGATGCGGTACTTGCAGACGTATCACCTCGTCGTTACTTCTGTCTACAGTGTCACGTACCTCAAGCTAATGCTAAGCCACTAGTTGAGAACGAGTTCAAACCTGTAGATTCACTGCGTTAATCGTAGCCGGACTGTAAGAGAGGCTATATATGATAAAATTACTTAAAGCGTTTTGGAAAAGACTTGCGACACCAAGCAAAGCAGCCGTAGGCGTTGTTTTGTTCTTGGGTTTCTCGGGTGGTCTTTTGTTCTGGGGTGCATTCAACACGGGTATGGAGGCAACCAACACGGAAGAATTCTGTTCTGGCTGTCACGCACCTATCGTTGCTGAAATCCAAGAGACAATTCACTACTCTAACCGTTCTGGTGTTCGTGCTATCTGTTCAGACTGTCACGTTCCTCATGAATGGACAGATAAAATTGTTCGTAAGGTTCAAGCATCTAAAGAGCTATACGCACACTTTATTGCGAAAACCATCAATACTGAAGAAAAGTTCAAAGCACGTCGTGCTCACCTAGCGGAACGCGAATGGGCTCGATTGAAGAAGAACGATTCACTTGAGTGTCGTAACTGTCACCAGTTCGATTACATGGACTTCTCAGAGCAGAGCCCCCGTAGTGCGAAACAACACTCGACTGCGCTAGCTTCTGGTGAAAAAACGTGTGTAGACTGTCACAAAGGTATTGCACACAAACTACCAGACATGCACGGCGTTGAAGGCTGGCAATAAGGAGCGATTGAATGAGTACTTTAGAAAGCGTAATTTGGCACATCCTAGGTTACAGCGCTATGCCAGTTATCATTCTTGGTGGCTTTGCAGGTGTTGCAGCCGTATCTCTTTGGATTTTATCTATGGGTAAAGACAAAGAAATCGATTAACAATCGAGATTCCATCAACTTCTACCAGATAATTCTGATATGAGTTGATACGAAAAAGCCACTGATTTCAGTGGCTTTTTTTATTGTCTGGTGCTTCGTATTTCGACTGTTAAGGTATTCCTACTGTTAAGTAAGAGGCAAAACGTTAAGCTTGGTTTTCCGAAGCTTCTGGATCGACGTTCTCTTTATCGACATCTTCCTTATCAAGAATCGGCAGCACCTGCTTTACGGAATCCCGACAACAATACTCTCATACCATAAAAACTGTAGACCCATTGTTTAAACGGAATAGCCAGATACTGCTTATATCGGATTAAATATAATGAGGTGCCAATAAAGAAGCCCACTCTGCGATAAAGTAAGATTTCAAAAATTTTACTTATGAACGGTAACCCTAAAGAATATTAATACGTCCAACACTTAAAATGGGGCGATTTTTACTTCGTAAATATTTCGTTTGTATTTACATCTAAATAAATTTTATTTTCAAGAGACAGTCCGCCGCAATAAATAAAATAGACATCTCGATTGCTGTACTTAACAGATTTCACCCATCCGCCTAATTCTTCAAAATCACTTGGGGCACACTCCCCCTCAGAGATCAGTTTAGCCACCGAATTACGGAATTTTTCTTGATGGAGCTTGAGGTCATCAGACTTAACCAAATAGGAATCCAATATCTCTTTGCTTTCTTTTTCCGAAATAATGACTTCATCATTCGATAAGCCTGACATAGAGACCCATTCCGCCGTCTGTGGGCCGCCTTCTTTAAGGACTATATAGTCTGAGATGCGTGCCCATTCGCCTTGTTTCTCGAGTACCACCACCTTTTCCCCTTTATAGAGGTAATCTGTTATCAAGCCATCAATTTCAGGTTGCTCGACCACTTCAAGCTTTCTCTCCAAAACGTAAAATTCCGTCTGCTCGGGTTCAGGCTGAAGATCCATGATGGGTACAAGGTCAGATTCAGATTGCTCGGTAGCTTCTAACGCCGGCTCTTCCGTTTTCTCTTGTGGGATTGGGTCTTTATTCATGACTAAGAAGTAGTATGCCGCTCCTCCCCCTCCGCCCAATATCAACAACACAAGTAAAGCGATCAGCGCTTTTTTCATCAAATCCACCAGCTCTTCCGTTATAGGTATGTCTCAAGTGTACATCAACTCATGCTGCTGCTCATCTATACTCTCAATAGAGCGCACGGTAAGTAGAGGAAAGTCATGAGTTTTTGGGGGAAAGTTATCATTGTAAGCGCAACTTTTAGTGCCAATGTCGCTCTAGCGAATCATTGTGACCGTGAAAACTGGCAAACACTGTTGGATCGTCAGCTCTCTTTTGAAGGTCGCTATAATCAGTACACCAAAGAGTTCAACCAAGTTCTTTCAACCTATGAGTCACAGACATTGTTATCTAAACACTTTAATGAAAAGCAGATCATTGAGCTTTGGGCAAAGTATGAAGAAAGGTTTAATGTGCAGCTCAATAGTCATATGAATACCGCGTATGACGTCTCCGAGGTTTTGCTACAACAGGCGTATGTTGTGTCTAGTGAACTTGAAGGCGCTGACTCTCTAGCGTATTCATGGCAAGCCGTCGCCAAACACTGCACCAAAGCAAGACTCCCGCGCCAGGCAGAAAGCGCAAAGGTGCACGTACAAAGCTCACAATCACTCTCCCGAGATCTCCATACACTCAGTGAAAAATTCCGTCAGCTGTCTTCAAAATACCGCAGAGAAGCGACGATGATTGATGAAGCGCGCCACATAAACCAACCAGCAAACGATGCATCAAACTGAAATCACCATTAGATTCTCTCACTCGTTCGACTGGACTTTTCCGATAAATATGCTCAATCCCATTCATAATATTCTAAGAACTCGTTAATCAAAGCTTTATCAATAGGTTGTAAAAGTAATGTGCTATCTATCAACAATGAAGTTCAATTTCCGACCAATGCAAGCGAGTATGTGAGATATTCATCACAAAATAGATTTACAAACCCCAGAAAATTGTTATCATGAATCTTCATATAACTTAATAACAAGAAACATTTGGGCTAGGTAATATGCAAAAGACTATGGCTTTCAACTGCTTGAGTAACACGGAATGGACTGCAGAGATAAGAGGTAAACTTTTATCTGTAGCTAAACACATGGAAGAGTTCGGTTCAGTAAGTGAGCTAGAGCTATGTAAGATATTTGGAGAGACAATTTGGAATGACGGCGTGGATTATCATTCACATGCTTTTTCATTCAGAATTAATGCACAAACTGGGGATTGTTCAATCTCTAACTTTAAGTATCACTAAGTTTTGCACCTATCATATACGGAGTACCTTTCACGAGGTGCTCCGTTTTTTATTGCCTGAAGCCTGACACTTAATGGATGATTTTTGATATTGACCGCGCTTCTACTTCAGGAGTAAACCATTTCGTTTTCAGCTCATTCTGCCTTCGTGTTACTGCTCAGAGTTTGGCTTAATCGGTATAAATTGGCAGTGGTGCATTGCCTTTTACTTGTCTTATCGCAAGGTGGGTATGAATATCTTTCACGTTAGAGAGCCTTTGAAGTTTTCTTGTAAATGCCTCGTAGGCCATCAAGTTCGGGCTAACCACTTCTAGCAAATAGTCATAAGCCCCAGATACAACGTGGCAACTGATCACCTCTTCCATCTCTACAACAGCCGCCTCAAACTTATCTATCGACACTTCTTGGTGGTTGTTTAGGCTCACCTCAACAAACACACTCATTGCGATGCCGACTTGTTCTCGTGACAAGCTCACACGATAACCGTCAATAATGCCCTTTTCTTCTAGCCTTTTGACTCGTCTTGCACAAGGCGAAGGTGATAAACCCACTTCATCAGCAAGTTCAGCCGTGGTTAACCTGCCATCTTTTTGTAGCAGTTCGAGAAGATGCCTATCAATTCTATCCATAGTAAATGCCAAACATTAGTTAAATCCGTTAATTATTTGGTGAATATTAGCAGAAATCATCAACGATAGTTCAAGTTTAGCCAAAACTTGCCAACCTGTGGCACACCAACTGTTCCATAATGAGTCATCACCCACTCTCCTTCTATATTATGAATCTTGGCTACTTATCTATTACTGTCACCCTACTCATTTGGGCGAGCTTTTTTCTTTCTCTTAAAGGCGGCGCAAATTCAGATTTAACCCCTGCCGATATCGCTCTCACAAGATTTCTCATACCGGCTTTGGTGTTATTGCCTTTGATGTGGAAAGCACGCAGCGCAATTGCCGTCGTCCCTAAACGGTATCTAACGGGTATGTTCGTAGGTAGCGGATTACCTTATCTGCTTGTTGCCGGAACGGCCATGCAGTTTGTTCCGGTATCTCATGGCAGTGCTCTTGTTCCGGGCACGCTTCCTCTGTTCGTTACAGGAATTGCGGTACTCTTTTTTAAGCAGCCACTCAGCCGACATCGTGTTGTTGGTTTAGGTTTGGTTTTGCTCGGCATACTGTTGTTTTTAGGGAGTAGCTTAAGCAGCTTCAACTTCGAATACACCAAAGGTCATTTGTTGTTTTTATGCGGAAGCTTAATGTGGGCGATGTTCACCATCTCAGCCCGTGTCGCTAATCTTAATGCGTTAGTCAGTGCCGGTTTTATTTCTCTCTGTTCTACTTTGCTTTTACTCGTCCTAATCCTGACTGGAACCCTCCCAAGCCACCTAATGGACACACCAATCGCTAATTGGCCCTTCACGGAGCTTGCCGTTCATTCAACAGTGCAAGGCGTTGGGGCGGGTTTAATCGCTGCGTTCACTTACCTTTATGCGGTTAATACCTTAGGGGCTGAACGCTCTGCCGCTTTTGGCAGTGCAACACCCGCAGTGGCGACCTTGTTGGCGATCCCACTATTCAACGAGAATCCTGATGCGATGACTTGGCTCGCCCTTGGTTCTATTTGCATCGGCAGTTTGGTCGCGAGCAACATATTCATGAGAAACGACCAGTCGATGCAGTACCAACCGCCAAGCCATAGCAAAGCCTGATACTGCGTTCAAACCTAAATACAGTTCCCCTAAGCATCGATTTTAGGGCTTGTAGTACACAGATAAGCCTGCCAACGCAGGCTTATCTAAAATCTGCTTTTTCTAAACTCGCTTCTCCATTAAACTGTCCGACCTTTTTGCAGATCCAAGAGAACACCATGCAACGCGACTACACCTTAAATTGCTTAATCACCATGCCTCGCCATGAACTAGAAGAATTTAGTTTAAGAATGATTCATCGCCTTGTACCTGAAGATGCAATGACGGAATTGTTTACGTTCGAGCAAGAAGAAGTCACCAGCGAAGAACGCATGCAATCAGCGAAATTTGACGCAATGCTTCGAATGACAGCTATCGCGCTTGGTGAAGTAAACCTAGCCTTCTCAGAGTCGGATAACTCGCAACAGAACATCGAGCGAATGACTCGCCTACTGCTTTGGCACTTCTACTCAATTTCTTTCAACCTTGAAGAAGCAATCGCAATCGAAGTGCACTGTGAGAAAGTAGAAAAGATCTTAAAGAACGCACCTAAAGATGCGTTTGGCTGGGTTAAAGAATTAACTGAGCTACTTCACTTCTACGCGAAAGTGAACGAAGGTAACGAAGACAGAAAAGACGCTTAACGTTACTTCTACGTAAGTACACATCAAGCTAAATCGAAGGCAGATAGAGCTATACCGAAGGCAAGTAAAAGCTTTGCTGAAAGGAGTTCTCTGCCTTTGTTGTTTCTAGCACACTGTGATGCAACATCAGTATCGACTGCGCGATCTTGGTTCCTATTCCCAAAGAACCATTCGGCGCTTCCAGTTCAACCTCATTATGAATCACCACCTTCACCCGTTTGGAATCCGCTTCAAAACCAACATCTAACGACACCACAGTGCCACTTGGGCTATGCCTCAATGCATTATCTAACAGATTCAAAATCAACCTCTCAAGCAGATCACTGTCACCCACAGCCTTGATTCCAATAGGCATATTAATGTTCAACTCAACATTTTTATGGCGATATTTGCTTTGTATCGTTTCTAAGCATTCGCTCATCAGCCCATTGAAATCGATTGAAGCGTATTGATATGTGGGTACCGGGTTATCTTTCTTGGCGCTATCTAACAGCGAATGGAGCTGTTCAGATAACTTGTTGCCATTGCGATATGCCACATCTATGAGTGGATCCGAATGTGGGTTTTGAATCCTCCACGTTTCTAGATACCCCAATACACTCGACAATGGCGTTTTCAAATCATGACTGAGCTGTAATAAGCTTTGTCTGCGGTGTGACGACTGATATTCAAGTTGCAAAAATTGCTGTTGAATGTGCTTCGCCATCAACTGATACGAGCGTGCAATCGGCACCAATTCTGGTACTTGATGAATGAAGTTCGGGTCCAATCGAAAATCTTGCTCTGCTTGTTGTTGCAGCTTGTTTGTAACTTCTTCGATAGGGTTTAAGAGGCTGCGCTTCACGAGCAGGTAAGCCCCAATCGCAAAACCTAAGATAGAGATCAGCATAAGTCCTGCTAGCGCCATATAAGGTGTGTCGACTTGCGAATTAGCAATCACGGTATGGCGATTACTGCCAATCAACACATACAGATACCCAACTGTTGAACCCAACTCTTCAATCGCAGCAACGGAAAACACCTTACGAGAATCAGGATTGATAGGGTCTTCGCCAAGAATCGGATAAGGCTCGTCATTTAAAAATTGTCTAATGGGTGCTAAGTCTATCTGGCTTGCCAACACAGTGCCTTCTGGCGCAGCGTGCGTCGTGATATTTCCTTGGCTGTCGAGAAAATAAATGTCGAAATCGGGACCAATCAACATCAAGGTATGAAATATGGATTTAAGGGCTTTGGGGTTGTAGTCAGTCCCTATCATCAGAGGGTTATCATCGCGCATATGAACCGCGAGCTCTTTGTGTAAGCTCTGCTTAGTTCTTTGTTCTATGGTCTCTTTTTGCCAATTATAGGTATAAGCAATCACCACACTCACGAGCAGAAACCACAAACTGGTGAACAACACTAAACGCGATTTGAAACTCATGTTCTCTCCTCGATGGCTCTTAGGTCTTACTGGCCTTTTAGTAAACTTCGGACGCGACACATAGGCCTAAGCTTTCGACTCAAACTTATAACCAACACCCCAAACGGTTTTAATGAAATCATCATCACTATTCGGCATCGCAAGCTTGGTTCTTAGACGGTTGACTGTGCTACACACGGTATGGTGATAGCCAGAGTGATGAGTATTCCAAACATGATCGAGCAGCTCGTCTTTGCTATACACACGCCCCGGGCGGGTTGCTAAGAAATGAAGTAAGGTAAACTCGGTAGCTGTCAGCGGTACGTCTTGGTTATTGAGTGACACCTGATGGCGTTCAGGTTGAATAGTGAGCACACCAAAATTCATAATCGATTCTGCTGTCACAACCTCTTGAGTCGCTGATTCGACATGGCTTAAACGGCGAAGCACGTTCCTCACTCTTGCTTGAAACTCGAGAACGCTGAAAGGTTTCGTTATGTAGTCATCAACACCGGCTTCTAAGCCTGACACCTTATCTAACTCAGCGTCTCTTGCGGTTAGCATGAGTACTGGCGTCCAATCCTCTTGCTGACGCAACATTCGACAGAAATCGAGTCCGTCACCGTCTGGTAAGCCACGATCCAGTACGATCAAATCGAAATGACCCTCTTTATAGAGCGCCTGAGCCTTTTCAATCACATTAGCTCTGATTACGTTATGCCCTTGGAACTTAAGATGCATCTGCACCAGTTCAGCCAAGTCATCATCGTCTTCAACTAACAATATGTTTGCCATCAAATTTACCGCAGCACTGTTCATTATCCCTGCTCTATTCTGAGTCTGCCCACCTTTCAATTGACCGGAACAGAGCAGGAATTCTTTCATCGTACTTTGACCCTGTTACTCAGTTCGAGTAATGGTGATTCTTGCTCCGGGGTTAAGGAAACGATGATTGGCACTTAAAGTAGAAGTCGTAAGGCCGTCATCTTGGCTAATTACGCCAGAGTGGAAACTCACTACATCGGTGTCGTCTCGTGTGGTATTAAAACCTTCACCACCGCCTGCTGGTCCCGGAATGGTTGCAGCAAGCTCATCGTTCAGCTCAGTTCCAGAATCCCAAACATTCATGTTCATGGTAAAGGTATCACCCACCGCTAATGACTTGAGTGATAATCCGGATTCGCCGACAAACGCATCATTGGTGTTCACCAACATGGAAGCAACTGAGATATACCCTTCTTGATTTGGGTCGACACGAATCGACACCGTGTCTTGCTCACCTGAAAGAATCAGTCCATTGCCTGAGATGCCTTGATAAACATTGGCGTCACTGTCACTGAGCGCAAGCAATTGTGCATTACTACCCCCTTCCGCCAAGTATTCCAGATCGACAGAGGCACTTTGCCCAACTTCAAACAGATCAAAATTCGTATTGTGAGTCAACACCGCGAGTGGTGACATTGGTTGATTGGGGGTGAGGTTAGTAACACTCACATCATAGCGATAGTAATCGTCGTCATCGTCCGGACAACCCGCTAACACAGCTACTGATGCAGCGATAAATAGAATTCTAGCTTTCATACATCCCCCTTACTTCACAACAATGGTGATAGTTGCAACAGGGTTTAACCATCGAGGTCACTGATGCCGCCCGCCGCATCACCATCACCAATGTTACCTGGATGAATATGAACCTTAGCGTTTGATACTGCCGTTTCTACACCTGTGCCACCAGCGCCAAAGGTAATGAATGGAGGGTTCGGCATACTGCCCGCCAGCTCATCATTGGCTTCTGTGCCTGCGTCATAACCATTTAGAGTCGCTTTGTAGGTGCCCGCTTGAGTTGGGATCTTCCAGCTATCTAGACCAACAAAGCCGTCGTTTGTCGGCAGCAACATTGCACCCAATGATAGGTACTCTAAATCACCAGTACTGATATCAAACGTAGTTGCGACGCCTGGATTGAGGATGCCGGCCGCTGGGTTCTCAACCACCACGCCTCCCGCGTTGGCAATGACACCAGATAAACCTGAAATATCGCCACCTTCGGCCATGGACTCTAGTTCCGAAGAAGCCGTTTCACCCGTTCTAAACATGAACAAGCTTGAGTCATGAGCCGCCGCTAAGATAGGCGTAAAGTAGATCCCTTTCGTTGCATTAGTGACAGTGACTTCAAGCTCAGCAGCCTGAACTTGAGCCGCTCCGAAGGCCAACATAGCCGAGCTGATCACTAAGCTGATTTGAGTACGTTTATTCATTTTGATTCCATCCTTTATCGAGTCCTATCGTTGCCAACAAAACGAATAACAGCGATATACCGTTACCTTTGCCAGAACGAACTGTGGTGTTGTTGACTCTAAGAATGACGATCAAATCTATCAGCAACTTCATTGAATTCTCATAAAACTCTCACAAGTTTATCCAAACTTATTACTGCAAATAAAAATAGCGATAAAGTACTAATATTTAATCGAAAAATATCAATTTATCATTTACGTCAGAAGGGATAGAAAAGAAGATAAAGAATAGAAATGGAACGAATAAAACGCAAAAAGACCGAATCGATTTAACGATTCGGCCTTTATTCTAGCGTACTGTTGTTACTCTTTCCTAAGCCGTATTTGGCCTTTCAATCGAGCTAACAACACAACATCAAATTAGAACGCGTAGTTTGCGTCAATCAGTTCGCTAACTTCCACTTTGCTTACTTCAGCACGAGCTTCAAGCCATTGAGCAACTTGCAGTTGTTCTGCTTCTGTTACTGAACGGTAGCGCTCAATTGAGCATAAGAAACCTTCAAACAGCTCAAGGCCGCCGCCACCAAAGCACAGACCGATGCTGTCGATGAAATCAATGAACTCATCAATGAACACATCGTATTGATCAAAATCAGTAATCGATGTCTTGCAGCTTACTTCAAAACCCAGAATCGCGAATTCACCTAGGTATAGCTTTTTGCGTAGGCGACGATTTTTGTTTTCGATTTTATCTAATTTCATAACTGCCTCTCTTTTCGTTTGATAAAGCATTTATACACAGTTCCACATCAATCCCCAAGAGTTTTGTATTACACAAGGGTGTTAATGGCAAAAATCGTGCTACAGAAACAAAACCTTAATCAAATCTATAAAAATCTGTCACTTAACTGCTTCACGATTAGTCACACATTGACCCAACTTATTAACCAATTAGTTAGTAGGTGGGTAAGTCATGAATAACGAATAATAAAATCAGCCAATAGGAAGCAGTAAAGATGAGCAAGGAAACATTTGATAGCACTCGTTTTAATAAGAGCAAAAACAAACCCTTCGAAGAAGTTTTAGATGCGAACCTTTCAAGAAGAAATGTTCTCAAAGGCGGTTTAGGCATCAGTGCAATGACGGCGTTTGGTGCTTTTGGTTTAGCAGGCCACAGCACAGCGCACGCGGCGACAGCATCATCTAGCGCACCGCAAAAAAGCACTGCTACACTTGCATTCGAATCGGTTAAAGGCTCACTGACAGACAGTGTCGTTGTGCCAAAAGGCTATACAGCACAAGTATTGGTTCCTTGGGGTACTCCACTTAACAAGCAAGGCAATGCTTGGTTAAAAGATGGAACCAACAACGCACAAGATCAAGCAAACTCACTGGGCATGCACCACGACGGCATGCACTTCTTCCCGCTTAATGGCAACAGCAACGACGGTTTGTTGGTGATTAATCACGAATACATCGACCAAAAAGCACTGCACGCTAATGGTCCTACATACGATGAAGGCAACCGCCCTAGCCTTGATGAAGTACGTAAAGAGATCAACGCACACGGCGTGAGTGTGGTTCGTGTAAAACTTGAAGGCAACCAATGGGTGATGGTCGATAACGATCCACTTAACCGCCGCTACACAGGCGCGACCGTAATGGATCTGTCTGGTCCTGTTGCTCACAGTGAATTTACCAAAACCAAGTTCTCACAAGACGGCAGCCAAGCTCGTGGCACGTTGAACAACTGTGGTAATGGCTACACACCATGGGGCACTTACCTAACGTGTGAAGAAAACTGGCCGGGTTATTTCGTTAACAAAGGCGAGACAACACCAGCGCAAGAACGTATTGGTATCGCTACTGACAAAACACGTTACGGTTGGGACACGCTTTCAGGTAACAAACAAGAACGCCTAGACGAATTTGCTCGCTTTGACGTAACACCAACAGGTGAGTCAGCAATGGACGATTACCGTAACGAAGCACACGGTCACGGCTACATTGTTGAAATAGACCCATACACAGCAAACTCTCGCGCTAAGAAACGTTCTGCACTGGGTTGTTTCCGTCACGAAGGCTGTACGTTTGGTAAGTTGACCGAAGGCGAGCCGATCGTATTCTACTCTGGTCACGATTCTCGTTTTGAATACCTATACAAATTCGTTTCTGAAGAGAAATGGGACCCGCGTGACGCAGAGCCGAGTAATCGCCTAAGTGCGGGTGACAAGTACATGGATAAAGGCACGCTGTATGTGGCTAAGTTCAACGATGACGGTTCAGGTACGTGGCTACCACTAACGTTGGGCAGCAAGACTACAAACGGCGGCAAGCTAGGTGATTCATTTGACTCTCAAGCAGCGCTTATCATCAATACAGCGGGCGCTGCCGACCTTGTTGGTGCAACGCCAATGGATCGCCCTGAATGGTGCTCTGTTGACCCAATGACGGGTACGGCTTACCTAACGCTGACTAATAACAACAAGCGTAAAGAAGCGAACTCTGCGAACCCTCGCGTAGACAACAAGTTCGGTCATGTTATCCGTTGGGATGAAGGCAAAACGGCAGGCGAGTTCGATTGGGATATCTTCGTATTTGGTTCACCAGCAGTGGAAGACAAGTCTATTAACCGCTCTGGTCTAACAGACATGAACCAGTTCGCGAGCCCTGACGGCTTAGCGTTTGATGCTCGTGGCATCTTGTGGATTCAGACAGATAACGGCGCAGACGAAGTAACTGGCTACACCAATGACCAAATGCTGGCAGTGGTTCCATCTCAGTTAACGGATGACAACGGCAACAGTGCGGTGATTGATGCAAACAACCAAGCACAGCTTAAACGCTTCTTTGTGGGTCCAAACGGTTGTGAAGTGACTGGCTTTACCATCAGCCCAGATTTCAAGTCACTGTTTGTGAACATTCAACACCCGGCAAACTGGCCATCGTCTGAAGATGCAACCGCACAAACTCAAGGCAAAGTCCGCCCAAGAGCATCTACGGTTGTGATTCGTCGAGAAGACGGCGGTGAAATCGCGGTTTAAATATACAACGCAGGCTAAGATCAGAAACATTTCTGTTATCTAGTCTCTGTTCGCTAGCTAAGTAAAATCAAAAAGAGCGATAAGGCCAAATGCCCTATCGCTCTTTTTATATTCTATGCATTCTTCGGTTTAAGTAAGAATCCGAATTTTCAAAACTCACCGTAATCCTAAGTCGTCATCATCCCACGTACGCGTCACCCTCGAGAAGGAGGAACGACTGAGTCGGGGATCTCTGCTCGTTGTAGGCTAACCAGAATTAGCTCACGAACAACCAAACACCAACGCCCATCATCAACGTACCTGCAATGCGGTTCATCAACTTAACATTGTCGGCTTTGCCCAGCATATGCTTTAAGCTCTTTCCGCCTGTCGCGTATAAGGTCATGCAAACAAACTCAGAAACCAGAATGATTGACACGAGAATGAACAACTGCGGTGCTAAGTCTTTATTGCTGTTAATAAAAGGAGGCAGCAAAGAAATCATAAACGCCCAGCCTTTTGGGTTCGCAATTGCAGTGACAAAACCTTGAACCACCAAGTCCCAATCATTGCTGACTTTTGTTGTTTGGTTGTCAGTACTGATCGCCAGTTTGCCTCTCGAACGCCACATCTGAACGCCTAAATAAAACAGGTAACCCGCACCAACAAATTTAAAGCCCGTAAATAGCCATGGGTAATTCAACATGATCGAAGCGATACCCAATACCGCGGCAATAGAAACCACAGCGACACCAGCCAGTTCACCGATCATCATCCATAATGTACGCTTGTATCCAACACTCATTCCAAGTGTCAACGCCAAAGTCATACACATACCGGGCGTGATTGACACGAAGAAAAACGTGGGAATAAAAGCCCAAAGTAGTGCGCTATCCATATTATTACCTTATCGACTTGTTTTTATTTATTAGTTCTTGTTTCTTGATCGGGCTTGAAATGAAGCGAGGTTGAAACGAAGCAGTAATGACAATAAACAATATTGCGATCAATACAAACAAAAAGAGCCACATAACAGTGGCTCTTTTCAATCACCAACCGTAATTACTTACGACGGTTTTTAATTCGCTTCATCATAGTCAAACGACGTTCAGCGCTTGCTTGATCTTGTGGCTCTTCGTTCGCGTTGTTCTTACGACCCTGACGGTTTTTGTAAGCCGATTTAGTGTTCAGCTTCTCGATGTAAGCATCACGTTTCTTCGGTTCATAACCCGGTTGTTCAACACGACGAATGCGCTGTTGAATCAGTTTTTCAACTTGAACGACAGTCAGCTCTTCTTCGCGGTTAACGAAAGAGACAGCGTGACCTTGCTTACCTGCACGACCTGTACGGCCAATACGGTGAACATAGTCTTCTGCTAGGAAAGGCATGTCGTAGTTAATTACGTGTGGTAAGTCTTCGATATCAAGACCACGAGCCGCAACGTCGGTTGCTACCATTACACGCGCTTTACCTTCTTTAAAATCGTCTAGAGCACGACGACGAGCACTTTGCGCTTTATCACCGTGACACAGTACTGCTTTAATGCCGTCTAGCTTAAGCTCTTTAACTACATCGTTCGCTGTTTCTTTGTAGTTAACAAAAACAAGCACTTGGCGCCAGTTTTTACGACCAATCAGCTCAGAAAGCAGTTCTGTTTTACGCTCTTGATCCACTGGGTAAACCACGTGGCCGACAGTAGCAGCCGTTGAGTTTTCGCGCTCAACACTAATACGTTTTGGTTTACGCAGAATATCAACAGACAGTTGGTTTAACTGAGTAGAAGTCGTTGCAGAGAACATCATGATTTGCGGTGATGTTTCTACATCCAACATGATCTTACGAACGGCATTGATAAAGCCCATATCAAGGATACGGTCAGCTTCATCAAATACTAGAAATTCTAGGTTAGCAATAGACACGTTACCCGCTTCTAAGTGCTCTTCTAAACGGCCAGGTGTTGCAACCAAAATATCCACACCCAGTTCTAGTTGACGAACTTGTGAAGACATCTTGTTACCACCGTAAACCGCAGAAACACTTAGATCTGTGTATTTAACGTAGTCTTTAATGTTTTGAGCGATCTGCGCAGCAAGCTCACGAGTTGGAGCAAGAATAAGGCCGCGAGCCGTTCCTCTAGACGCCTTTTTACCGCTGTTCAAAAGGTGCTGAATAACAGGCAATGAAAATGCCGCTGTTTTACCCGTACCGGTTTGAGCAGTAGCAAAAATATCATGGCCTTTACGAGCCATTGGAATCGCTTTTTGTTGAATTGGAGTGAGTTTTTCATAACCACACTCAGTCAACGCTTTGACTAATTCAGGAGCAAAACCTTGAGAGGAAAATGACATTGTTACGGGTTCCTTAAGCAGACAGCCTACATTCTTATTTCAGCCGAGCACTATAAAGTAATTAGAGTGATTTATCTCACATTTATCGTGATATAACGCAAACTTTCTCATTTAATCTGGTGTTTATCCCGCCTTCAACGAGGTAAACACCAAGATCCTTGGTTCAAACAGCAAAAACAGGGCTATTTGATGCCACACAGCTTGAGTAGAATCTGCTCGAGATCGCCCCATGGCATGAGCTGCGAGTCGATCACTTCCAGTCGAGATTCAAAGCCATCAAGCGTAATTTCGTTCACAGACACGACTTGATTCGCCACATTGAATGCGTAGCAACCTTGGTCGGTGTTCACGACAGCTTTTACACGCTCGGCCGTTAGATCTGACAACATAGAGAATAGCGCATCGAAGTCGAACTTATGCTCTGCGCCAAACAACCAACCACAACTGAAATAGCCCTGTCCTTTATTCTCTTTACGGATGAAAGCTTCACCAGGAGGAAGTTGGAATTGAGGCTCTTGTTCAGCGTGATCGTGATGATGCGCTTCAATATGAGATGAAGCATTGCCGTATACTCTTTCAATGTCTAACACTTCCAATGGCACTTCACCATCGTGAATTAGCTTATGGAAGACTTTTGCTGGCGTTTGATCCGTCACCCAATCATTGAACACATCGATGTCTTCAGAATGAACAAGGTCAACCTTAGTACCAAGAATCACATCTGCACTATTTAGTTGATCATTAAAATTCTGATTCGAGGTGTACTTTTCATTAGACAGATTTCGTGGGTCAACCAAACCAAGCGTCGCTTTTAAATCGACATATGGTGTGTACTGATCGGAAGTCAGTGTCGCTATAACCTGTTTAGGGTGACCAAGCCCTGTCGGCTCAATCAATAAACGGTCTGGCTTTTGGCGAAGTAAGGCATTAATACCCACTGACATAGGCACGCCCGCAGTACAACACATACAGCCACCCGGCACTTCTTTAATCAAAGCGCCTTGATCTGTCATTAATGCACCGTCAATACCGATTTCCCCGAACTCATTAACCAGAACAGCCCAGTTTTCATTCTCAGGTTTATTTTTTAGCAGGTTCAAGATGGCTGTCGTTTTACCAACACCCAAGAAACCCGTAATGATGTTCGTAGGAACTTTTTTAGTCATATCAGTTCTCCTTTTTAAGGGAGTATATACTCAATCACCAAAAAGTTGACCCCAATCGATTGTTTACACTGAGATTCGTTAATAGAGGTTGGCGCGAAAATAATCAGAAGAGATAAACAGTAGAGGCAGAATGTGGAAATGGGATGCTCCAGACGAACTAAAGGCGTACTTACTCAGTACGCCTCACCCTCGTTACTCAATCGTGAGTTCGCGAATCAGGAAGCCTTAAATATCGACCTGAACATTTAACGAGGAACTAAAACTTTGTTTCTGAATCCATCCAAATTGTGTGTAAAACCTCACTTCTCCTTGCGGTTCGTTATGTTGCTTTACGATTTAAATATGGTTCATTTTTGGGGATATTCAAGCCGCCGCCAGAGAATCGTTCAAAATTGTGACGGTGATTCCACTATTGACCATAGATTCCATTTATGTAACACGTACATTCCATAAATGAAATTCAACTTTTCATCTTTGTTGCTATAGGATATGCGGAGGAAGCGTATAATTTAATGCAACCCCGCCTTAACTCATTCAGGAAACTTATTTCTATGACCACAAGAGAGAAAATTAAGCAGTCCTTATTAGCAAAAATGCCAAGGGATGCTATTAATCAATTTCTCTCAAGAGATAAGACCCCAGCTTCAGTTCTCTTTCTTTCTTGTATTGTGGGTGTACTTGCGGGTGTAGTGGGTACCTATTTCGAAGTCGCGGTTCATTTCATCACAGAAACTCGTACCGATTGGCTTAAAGATGAAATCGGTAGCTATTTACCCCTTTGGTTGGCCGCTTTCCTTATTAGTGCTGCATTTGCCTTTATTGGTTACTTCCTCGTTCACCGCTTTGCTCCAGAGGCTGCAGGCTCAGGCATCCCCGAAATTGAAGGTGCGATGGACGGTATGCGCCCTGTTCGATGGTGGAGAGTATTGCCAGTAAAATTCTTTGGCGGTATGGGCGCATTAGGCTCTGGTATGGTTTTAGGTCGAGAAGGACCAACCGTTCAAATGGGCGGCAGTATTGGTCGCATGGTCACCGATATCTTTCGAGTCAAAGACGATGACACTCGCCACTCACTGTTGGCTTCAGGTGCCGCTGGTGGCTTAGCCGCCGCATTTAACGCACCACTGGCAGGAATCATGTTTGTGGTTGAGGAGATGAGACCACAGTTTCGCTACTCACTCATATCAATCAAAGCTGTCATCATCTCAGCAGTTTCAGCCAACATTGTATTTCGTTCTATCAATGGCCAATCTGCCGTTATCACAATGCCTCAGTACCAGCCGCCTGAACTCGACGCACTTTGGTTATTCTTATTATTAGGTGTGTTGTTCGGCCTGTTTGGTGTGATTTTCAATAAACTGATTACGCTTTCCCAAGACCTGTTTGTGGCGATCCACAAGAATGACCGTAAACGCTACTTGATGACAGGCACCCTACTTGGCGGTTGCTTTGGCTTGTTGCTCCTTTATATACCTGAATTAACTGGTGGTGGTATTGGTATCATCCCGAACATCACGAATGGCAGCTACAGCGCCAATGTGTTGTTGTTGATTTTCTTAGGCCGAGTCCTCACTACCCTGCTTTGTTTCGGCTCTGGTGCGCCAGGCGGTATCTTTGCACCAATGCTTGCGCTAGGAACACTCTTTGGTTATGCGTTCGGGCTTATCGCAGCGGCATTCTTTCCCGAACTGAATATTGAACCGGGTATGTTTGCAATTGCTGGCATGGGAGCATTATTTGCCGCCACCGTGCGAGCGCCTATCACTGGCATACTGTTGGTTATCGAAATGACCAATAACTACTACCTGATCCTGCCGTTGATCATCACCTGCTTAGGTGCGGTAATCATTGCTCAAATGTTAGGTGGGCAGCCAATTTACAGTCAACTGCTTAACCGTACGCTGAAAAACGAAAAACTAAGACAACAAGATCTCCCTCAACAAGAGGAAGTACGTTAATTACAAATGACTCATGAAACAAAAGCACACATTCAACGTGCTTAATCTCCCGATTCCGTATCAAAATCAAAAAAGCAAACGTTAAACTTGGTATCATCCACTCAAAATTAGTTGAGTGCCCTCAAAATCTATTGATGGAAGACCTACACACTCTAACTAAGGCAAATAGTCCAATATTCTGTAATTAACTAAGTCGGAGCAAGTCGTTGAACTGGAGAAGGTTAACCCAAGTAAAAAATGTGCCGCCATCTCAGGCGTCTTTGGCACTTGGCGTTATTGGACTAGGACAAGCTTGGGCATTATATCTGCCTGGGGTTGGTGAGATCATTCGCCCTTACCTTGCTGCATTTGGCGCACTGTTATTGCTACCCGTTTTACTTCGTTATCTCACCAGCTTTAATACTTTCATCAATGACATTCGTCATCCGCTTAGTGGAAGCTTGATGGCACCAATGAGCATGGCGTTATTGATTCTATGCGACTATTTAGCCGAAATCTCTCCAGTCATTGCTTACCCAGTCTGGTTCTGCGCGTTGTTATTGCATTTTACCATGATGGTGTTGTTCTTTAGTTTCCAGATCATCAACTTCAAAATGTCGAACATTGTACCGAGTTGGTTTCTGTATCCGGTTGGGTTAATCAGCAGTTCCTTAGCAGGTTCACAATTTGGGCACACCGTTTTTTCAGAAACACTTGCGGCCACTTGTATCGGTATCTATTTCCTAATGCTGCCAGTGGTATTGTACCGCTTGGTATTCGAAGGAAACCTGCCCCGCCGAGCAAGACCAACCTTAGCCATCATGGCAGCACCTGTGAACCTGTCTTTAGCGGCTTACTTGGTTAACTTCGACAACCCAGACCCGATTCTAACAGGCGCGTTGGCTGGTATTGCTATCACCATGACACTGCTGATCTACTTGTGTTACATCCGCCTGATGCGTTTGAAGTTCCAACCTTCGATTGCTGCCGTCACCTTCCCATCTGTGATCAGCGCTATTGCCATGCATCGTCTAACTACATTTTTCGGCGCGGAATACCCACAATGGTATTGGCTACACAAGTTTGGTTTCTTTGAGCTAACCATCGCCACCATTCTAGTGATTTGGGTTGCCGGTGGTTACGTAAAAATGTACTGGCCTGAGTTTTTCGATTCCGACTACATGTCCAAGAAGATGAAACGTTCTTAGATAGAAGCGAAAAGATCTTAGCTGAACCATCGTGTTCTGCAGTAGTCGATGATGTCAGACAAAACCAACCAAACCCAAAAAGGCCTCACACTGTGAGGCCTTTGAATAGGCAAGGTATTAATAGTTCAGGCGAGTGTTACTAGAAATGCCGAGACCTATTAGAAGTTAGCGTGAGGGCCGAATACTTCGTAGTGAACGCGTGAACGGTCAACTTTCATTGCATCTAGCTGCTCTACGATATTCTTCATGAAACCAACAGGACCACAGATGTAGAAATCGCTCTCTTCAAAGCCTTTAGTATCAGAGATAGACGCTAGATCCATTTGACCTTGATGCGTGTTTTCACATGCAGATTCATCTTTGTTCATGTACCACGTTTTCGCTTCCCAACCTTTGTCGGCAACAATATCTTTAACACGAGTCGTGAAAGAGTGTTGGCCTACGTTCTCACAAGCGTGAAGGTAAAGTACTGGCTCGTTTTTATCTTCCGTGTTTAGGAACTCAAGCATAGACTGCATTGGCGTTACACCAACACCTGCAGAGATAAGTGTTACTGGCTTGCTGCGCTCTTGATACATGAAGTCACCCGCTGGTGCGTATAGGCTAACCTCATCACCAACAGCAACCGTATCGTGTAGGTGGTTAGATACAACGCCTTGTGTCTCTTGGCCTTGTCCTTCACGTTTAACAGAAATACGGTATTGCTTGCCGTTTGGCTTATCAGACAGTGAGTATTGACGAATCTCGCTGTATTGAGAGCCTTCTGGTTTCACTTCGATACCGATGTATTGACCTGGTGTGTAATCCAGAACTTCACCGCCGTCTTTTGGCTGAAGGATAAAGCTTGTTACTAGCGCTGACTCTTCGATTTTGTCTGCAATCACAAACGCACGCGCTGCTTCCCAACCACCAACAGCTTGCTTTCGCTGTAGGTAAAGTTCAGCTTCACGATCGATGAATACTTGCGCCAAGAATAGGTAAGCGGCTGTCCATGCTTCTTCCACTTCTGGAGTAAAGGCGTCAGCAGCTAGTTCACGTAATGTCTCAATCAGGTGCAAACCAACAATTTGGTAGTGCTCTGGTTGAATGTTAAAGCTTGTGTGTTTCTGAGCAATACGTTCAACGGCAGTTGTTAACGCTGCTAGATTTTCAATGTTCTTTGCATATGCCGCGATAGCTTCAAACAGTGCTACGCCTTGGCGACCTGTTCTTTGGTGAGTCATATTGAAGATATCTTTCAACTCAGGGTTATGCGTGAACATACGTTGATAAAAATGCTGAGTTAAAGCTGGGCCTGCGCTCTCAAGTAGAGGAATAGTAGATTTGATGATTTCGATATGTGCATTGTTAAGCATGAATTTACTCCGAACACTGAGCCTTATGACCTATATGTCATTTTGACTACTAAAAATTAAGAATGACTTATCGATTTTCTGAAACCTTAGTTATTTTTAGAAACTGAGTTATTTTGACTCGTTTTCATTTCAAAAAATCGCGAAACCTGATTAATGCAACCTGATTGATTGAGATCAAGAATAGTCTGTTTAATCAGCGCTATAATTGGGCTTCTCTGTATCTTCTGCACAATCAGTGCCAACTTTATCAATCCCCGTCATTACTGGTTTTCTTCTCAAAACTCATCTTATAAAAATGTCAAAAAGACCTTTTTTTTAAGTCAATAAGACTCTATTATGTAGATAAACACACACAGTTAGAGTTTTTTATGCAAGATATCTCCGCATCTACCCTCATGGAAATGACCATTGGCCTCGCAAGTGGTGTCAACGATCAAGATCGTTTCAATCGCCTGATCGATGCCATTCGCAAAACCATAACGTGTGATTGTGTCGCGCTTTTAAGCCTTCAAGGCGACACGCTAGTACCTATCGCAATGCAAGGGCTCAGCCGAGATACGTTCGGTCGTCGCTTTATCATTTCAGAACACCCACGGTTTGAAGAGATCTGCGCGTCTCGCTCTCCTGTTCGTTTCGATGCTGACAGCTCCTTACCCGATCCTTTCGATGGTTTGCTTATTGACCATGATGGCGATTTACCAATGCATGCTTGTATGGGCTTGCCTTTGCTATTTGGCGATAAGCTCTTAGGTATTCTGACTCTAGACAGCTTGAAACCTGATGTCTTCGCGAATATTCCGGCGCGTAACCTTGAAGTACTGGCAGCTATTGCAGCCTCAACCATGCAGATGGCACTGACCTTCTCGCAACTTGAGCATCAAGCAAAACAGTCAAAGCAATTACTCGAAGAATTGAACGTAGAAGCGTGGGAACGTGACGGCGGTGAGTTGATTGGTAACAGTGACACCATGGTCGCGCTTAAGAACGACATCGCTGTTGTAGCTCCATCTGAGTTTAATATCTTGATTCATGGTGACACCGGGGTTGGTAAAGAGCTTGTGGCTCGCACCCTGCACCACCAATCTCAACGTAAACGTAACCCACTCGTCTACGTAAACTGTGCTGCAATTTCTGAAAACTTAGTAGAGAGTGAACTGTTTGGTCACGTTCGTGGCGCGTTCACTGGCGCAGACAAAAACCGCTTAGGTAAATTTGCTTTAGCCGATGGTGGCACACTGTTCCTTGATGAGATTGGTGAATTGCCTTTGGCCGCTCAAAGTAAGCTCCTACGTGCGCTGCAAAACAACGAAATCCAACCGGTTGGCCAAGACAACATTCAAACCATTGATGTGCGAGTATTGGCAGCGACAAACCGAGATCTAAAACAAGAAGTTGAAGACGGTCGATTCAGAGCCGATTTGTACCACCGATTGAGTGTGTATCCTATCGCGGTGCCAGCACTGAAAGATCGTGGTGACGACATCAGCCTATTAGCGGGTTTCTTCTTAGAACAAGCGCGTCGTAAGCTTGGTATCAACCAAGTTAAGTTCCGCTCCGACGTTCTTTCTTTCCTAAACCGTTATGGTTGGCCGGGTAACGTGCGTGAACTTGAGCATGTGATCAGTCGTTCCGCATTGAAAGCGTTAGCGCGCAGCACCAATAAAAACCTGGTGACAATCACCAAGGAAGATTGTGGTCCTCTAGACCAAGATCAGCCAATTGCGACGACTCAGGTGAAAAACACACCATTATCGACACCAACGATCGACCTTTCTGCAGGGCTACGTGGTGCAACGGACGATTTTCAACGCAGTATCATTACTGAGGTGTTGGAAGATGCCAACTTTAACTGGGCACAAGCAGGGCGAGTTCTGAAAACAGACCGAGCAAATCTGACTCGACTGTCTAAGCGTTTAGGGCTAAATGTGGCTAAGTCTCATACGATCGAACGGACAAAATAGATATTAGCGGTTTGTTGCGAGCATCTGACAAAACTTGTGTATATAATGCTGCAAATTGTAACGCTAATTTTAAATATGTAGAGAGAGTTATGAAGTTTATCCGTTGGTTCTTAGGTCGTGTCATCTTGTTATTGAATTTTGTTTTCAGCCCACGTGGTGTGAAGCGTTCTCAAGAAGAACAAAGCAAAGTAAATGAGCAAGCAAAAACGCACACGTTATACCAATTCGAAGCGTGCCCATTTTGTGTGAAGGTGCGCCGCGCGATGAAACGTCAGTCGGTTCAATTTGAACTTCGTGATGCAAAAAACAACGAGCAACACCGTGCTGAGCTTGAAGCTGGCGGCGGTCGTGTGAAAGTGCCTTGTCTACGTATCGAAAAAGACGGTAAAACTGAGTGGATGTACGAATCTTCAGATATCGTGACTTACTTAGAAAAGCAGTTTGCATAAGCAATAAAGCAACAAAAGTCAGATACAAAAAATCCCTCGAATGTGAGGGATTTTTTATGTCTGTTATTTGGCGTTAATCGCTTCAAATTGGGCGCGAAAGTTCAAACGACTACTTCGTGACAATCAGCATCAATTCAACACGGCGGTTACACGCCTTGCCTTGCGCAGAAGCGTTCGTACAAGCTGGAACATACTCACCGAAGCCACGAGTATAGATGGAACGACTTGATACGTAGTTACTCTCTAATCGAGCCTTCACTTCTTTTGCTCGCTGCTCTGAAAGCGGATCATTGATTCGATCTGTGCCCGTGTTATCGGTGTGCCCTTCAATCACCACATCAATATCTTGGCGTTGAGCAAGGTAGCTGCCTAGCGTATCTAGCCATTGATTATACGCTGGCTCAGGGAATGCTGAACCTGTTTTAAAGTTCACGTGCTGCTCAAGCTTTACCATCACATGGTTACCCGGCAACACTTCAAAATCGATGCGGTTTTGTCTTAAAAAGACTTCCAGTGGGTCGTTAGTCGAAACGCCACGTCCGTAGTTGGTCGTGATGGTTCTGTGTTGATGAGTGCTACTCTGGATAGAGTACCCACGATTGCTTGCTACATGAGTCGTTTGAACCACACCCCATTCAGGATGCATCAAGTCGTAATCGGTTTGTGGTGCAGTCTCTAGCATGTCACCGCCAAGTAAGTCAGTTGGTGACGTGGCTTCACACCCAACCAAAGCTATGCTTAACATTATCGCTAAATATCTCATTACTTCACCAACCACTCATGCAGATAAACCATTCACTAATGTCTATATCGGCACCGAGGGAAAAACTTTAGACGAAAAGAAAGCAGAACCCAAAAAAGTGCTGTTGATCACAGTTAACCGTCTACTAGCTTGTGTTCAGCCGCTAGTTCGAACTGTTTGCATTTATTTACCTTATAATTGTTTTCCAATTCGTACTAAATAGTTAGAATCTCACGACTTCTCAACGCTAGAGCAAACATTATGTTTAAACCATTTACTAAATTCATCACAGCACTCGCTGCCGTACTCATTATCGCGGGTTGTAGTGAAACAGACGAGCCACAAAAAGGCGTTCAATACGAAGCGCTTCCTACTGCTCTAACAGAATTTAACTTGTCTCCGATCACTGAAATCTTCTCTCTTAACTGTGGTCACTGCCGTCAAATGGAAAGTGCCATTCCAGAGATTGAATCTCTAACAGACCAAACTATTGGCAAGATGCACGTGACGTTCAACGAAAGCGCTCAAATCAGCGCAATGATCTACTACACAGCAGTGATGCAGCTTGATGCGACGCCTGACCACGCATTCATGGACGACCTATTTGGTGCCGTTCAAATGGGTGCAGATGCAACACCTGAGCAGCGTCAACAAGCACTAGAGACAGCGTTTACTTCTCGTGGTTTGGTTAGCCCATACCAGCTGAATAAAGAACAGCAAGTCGCTCTTTTCGACTACGTTAAGCAAGCAGAAGAGATCTCAGTAAAAGGTCAGATCAACTCAGTACCAACCTTTATCATCAACGGTAAATACCAAGTACTAACAGCAGGTCACCAAGACGTTGCTGGCATTGCAAAAACGATCAACTACCTTTTGACTCAACCATAATCACGGCTTTAGTCAACTGATTAACACATTTTGTATTAACTACGAAATTCAGCACTCAATATAAATAGGTTTTACTATGTCTAAATTTGTCATCCCGGTCATTGTCTTTCTTTTGGCGGGTTTCATGATTTACCGTACTTGGACGAATCATAAGTCTGGCGGAGAAAACTTCGAACAAGGCCAACAATTTCTAATTGAAAACGGCACTAAAGAAGGCGTGATTACGACTGAAAGCGGTCTTCAATACCTTGTTCTTGAAGAAGGTACAGGCACAGAGCACCCAACTAAGAACAGCAAAGTAACGGTTCACTACCACGGTACGCTAATCGACGGCACTGTTTTCGACAGCTCTGTTGAGCGCGGCGAGCCAATCTCATTTGCTCTTAAGCAAGTAATTAAAGGCTGGCAAGAAGGTTTGACTTACATGGTTGAAGGCCAAAAAGTTCGTCTATTTATTCCAAGCACTCTAGCTTACGGTAAAGGCGGTTCAGGCCCTATCCCACCATCATCGACTCTGATTTTTGATGTAGAACTCATCTCTATCAAATAATCGAAGTGATTGATTTAAGCCCCAACATACGCGCTATGTCGGGGCTTTTTTATATCTGAACATTTGAAGCCTCTTTAGATATTGAGCTATTTAGCTACTGTAACAACGACCAAATATACCCTCGAAAACCGACCACTAGACGACTGGTCTAATTTAACTTATAGTACCGCCCATGAACGAAAAAACGAATGACACACGCCTGCATGTTTTAGATGTTGGCTACCAATTAATAGTGAACAACGGCTTTAACGGCGTTGGCTTATCGCAATTGCTTAAAGAAGCGGACGTGCCGAAAGGGTCGTTTTACCACTACTTTAAATCGAAAGAGCAATTTGGCGAGGCTCTGATCCAGCACTATTTTGAGACCTACATCAGCAGAGTTGAAACTATTTTGGTTCATGGTGAAGGCAACCATTACCAGAGAATTGTCAGTTATTTCACTCGATGGTCACAGATTGAAAACGGCACCTGCAATGCTCATAAATGCTTGGTCGTTAAACTCAGCGCGGAAGTTTCTGATCTTTCTGATCCTATGCGCCAAGCGCTATTAAAGGGTGCAGAAAAAGTGACGAATACCATCGAACAGTGCATTGTCGGCGGTATTGAAGATGGCTCCATAAAGGTTGAAGAGAGCCAAGAAGCAGCTCAGAACCTATACTCAATGTGGTTAGGCGCCAGCTTATTGAGCAAGCTGAGCCAAAGCTCACATAGCTTACAGTCAGCTTTGAGCCTTACCGAACGAATTTTAAAAGGTGAAAGCTAATAACGCGCAGCGCGCTTTATTGGCTTTAACTTAAAAAAATCACCCGCCCTCTTATCAATTTGATGACGGCGGGATTTTTAGACAACAAGACTAGACGACTGGTCTAATTCTAAATGTATAAAATACACAATTAAGGACATCCAATGACTCAACAAGACAATCGCCGAATCGTATTGGCTTCTCGCCCAGTTGGCGCACCGACTCAAGACAACTTCCGTTTAGAGACAATAGCTGCGCCAAGCATCAAAGACGGCGAGATGTTACTTCGCTCAGTTTACCTTTCTCTAGACCCATACATGCGTGGTCGTATGAGCGATGCTAAATCCTACGCAGATCCCGTTGCGATTGATGAAGTGATGGTAGGCGCAACCGTATGTCAGGTTGAAGAATCAAACCACGCTGATTACGAAATTGGCGAGTGGGTACTGGCTTACACAGGTTGGCAAGATCTTGGTGTGTCTAACGGTGAAGGCCTTATCAAACTAGGTAAAGAACCAACGCACCCTTCTTACGCGCTTGGCATCATGGGTATGCCTGGTTTTACTGCTTACATGGGCTTGCTTGATATCGGCCAACCTAAAGAAGGCGACACGCTAGTCGTTGCAGCAGCAACAGGTGCTGTAGGCGCAACCGTTGGACAAATCGGCAAACTAAAAGGCTGTCGTGTTATCGGCGTTGCAGGCGGTCAAGAGAAGTGTCAGTACGCGAAAGAGATTCTTGGCTTTGATGAATGCATCGACCACAAAGCTGACGACTTCGCGGAGCAATTGGCTAAAGCGTGTGACAACGGCATCGACGTTTACTTTGAAAACGTTGGCGGCAAGGTATTCGATGCAGTAATGCCTCTGCTTAACACAGGTGCTCGTATTCCTGTGTGTGGTCTTATTTCTCAATACAATGCGACTTCACTGCCTGAAGGACCAGATCGTATGTCTAGCCTGATGGGTATGTTGCTGGTTAAACGAATTAAGATGCAAGGTTTCATCATCTTTGATGACTACGCACACCGTTACAACGAATTTGCTGTTCAAATGACAGAATGGTTGTCTCAAGGCAAGATGCACTATCGTGAGCACCTGGTTGAAGGTCTAGAAAATGCGCCACAAGCATTCATGGGCCTATTGGAAGGTCAGAACTTCGGTAAGCTTGTTATCAAAACGAACGAAGCTAAATAAATTCAATAAACTGAACCCGTTAACTAGGTAGAATCATGATTACTTTGCATCACCTGAATAAGTCGCGCTCAAAGCGCATCATCTGGCTATTGGAAGAGCTTGGGGTAGATTACCAAATCAAACCCTACCAACGAGACAGTGTCACTTTTCTTGCACCACCAGAACTCAAATCCATGCACCCATTGGGTAAATCTCCTGTCATTGAAGACGATGGCGTCGTGATCACTGAATCTGGTGCTATCACGGAATACCTAATCGACAAATACGGTCAGGGTAAGTTCGCACCTACACGCGGCACCGCAAACTACGTTGAGTATTCGCAATGGCTTCACTTCGCTGAGAGTTCAGGTATTTTGCCAATGTTACTTAAGATCTTTGTGATGAAAGACGGCTGCGAAACTAACTTCCTAGGCGGTTATGCAGACGACGAAAACCAAAAGATCCTCACTTACGTGAATAATGCACTTGAAGGTAAAACCTACTTGGTTGCAGACACACTAACAGGTGCAGATTTTATGATGTCGTTCATCGTAGAAATCGTGGGTAACTTTGGTGCAACTGCGCTTTACCCTAACATCGCTAAATACGGTGAACTTTTAAAGAGCCACCCTGCTTACCAAAAAGCTGAGCAAGTAGAGCTAGAACACTCGAACTGATCGAGTTTCACTCAAACACGTGCTTGCTAGAGTAAACACAAGAAACTAAATGAAGCCAAAGCCGATTTATCTTCTGCTTTGGCTTCTCATTTGTCTTCATTTCGACAACAATACCGAACTCTAACTGAACAGCCATAGAGTCTGATCTTAATGCCAACAAACGTCGCTCAATACACACCTCTGCACCTAGCAAACACGAATGTCGATTTAGCGCTACCGACTCGTTTTACGTTTCCGTATTACTATACCCCGCACCCTGTGTGTGAATTCGCTATGCTGCAGCTTCAGCAATCACTTGTCGACTGTGGTGTGAATGAAACCTCGCAAGGTAATCTCTACGCTGTGCTTCTTGTTCAGAATCCAACCACACAAGGGTTAGGTTACCTTTCTGCGTTTTCAGGCTTGCAGTTAGATCCGGCTTTGGTCTCTCAGTTAAACAACATTCACTTTGTTCCACCAGCCTTCGATTCAAAACAGTTTCAATCTCAAAACAGTGCGAACCTTGCTCGACAATTGCAGCTCTCGGACGACATTGAAAAGCTGCAACAGTCGCACAATCTAGACACATTATTGGCCGAGCTTGAAGGGTTAAAAATCGAATCAGCAAAAGCTATCGAAGCCTTTCAGTTAGCAATGGCCGCAAACAAAGCTCAGCGTAACGAACTCAGAGAACAAGCCAATCAAGAAAAAGCATTAGGGAATCTAGAGTCAGCGGCGAATTTGCTCAAACAACTGGGCAATCAAAGTAGCCAAGAGAAACGTGACCTAAAAGCACTTCGTATTGAGTGGAAACAGAAGATCGCAGAGCGCCAATCACAAATTGATTTGATTGAAAGCGAACTGAAAAACCGTAAGCAAGATCACCAAGCAGTTTCACAACAGTTGGAAACTCAACGCCTCTCTCACTATCGCTTTATCAATCAAGCCAAGCAATCTAAGAATTTACTCGAGTTGCTCGATGGTAAAGACGCGCTTGAAGGCTCTGGTGACTGCTGCCTACCTAAGCTGCTTAACTTTGCGTTTGAACACGGGTTCAAGCCGTTAGCATTATCTGAGTTTTGGTGGGGATTACCGCCTACAGACATCATTCGACAACACGCAAACCTCTACCCTGTTTGTCAGAGTAAAAGCTTTGAGATCCTCGAACACCAGTTAAGTGGCATAGAGCTAGAAGATAACCCGCTTATCGTGAACCCTGCGGTTGGTAAGTCTTTTAATATTGTTTATGAAGACGATGAAATCGTAGTCGTCAATAAGCCTGAAGAGTTCTTGTCGGTTCCCGGTAAGTTCATCGAAGATTCAGTTTATACCCGCATAAAAGCGCGTTACCCGGATGCGACTGGTCCTTTGATTATCCATAGGTTGGATATGTCGACGTCAGGTTTGTTGATCTTGGCGCTCACGGCGGAATCAAACAAGCATATTCAGAAGCAGTTCATTAATAGAACCGTAGAGAAACGCTACACCGCTTTGTTAGATGGCGAGATAACGGGCGAATCTGGCAATATCAGCCTTCCTTTGCGCGGCGACATCACGGACAGACCAAGACAACTGGTTTGTCACCAACACGGCCGAAATGCAGAGACCCATTGGCAAGTGGTTAGCACTCACAATGGCAAAACCAAGGTTCACTTGTACCCTAAAACAGGGCGAACCCACCAGCTGCGAGTGCACTGTGCTCATCCATTAGGGCTTGCTGTACCTATTCGTGGTGACGACTTATACGGATACAAACGCGAGCGCTTACACCTGCACGCTGGCTACTTAAAGTTGATTCACCCGACAACCGGTGAATGGATGGAGTTTGAAGTGCCTTCCGAGTTCTAAACTCTAACTTATCGAGCTAAGACTCTTATCTCACTCAATATTTGATCTCATAAAACGCATCAAGGTTCTACAACTGCTTAAGGTATAGAACCCTGATATTTAATTTTAATGTGATTATCACAGTTCATTAGCGTACTTTAGTTACTGAGTTCAATACTGCAGACGCCTAGCCCATCACATCTTTGCGCTGGTCAACACATTCGAAAGAGCCCATTTCGAACTCGCGACAGATCCATGGTCGGTTTTCGTAGATAGTACACATCAGTGTTTCTCTATCTACCGCAGAACACCAGCCGTCGTCTAAGCGCTTCATGGTTTCACCGCCCCATTCATCATAAGCGATGTGCTCTTCAGGTACGCCCGTATCTGTGATGATCATAACCTCTAAACGACAACAGCATGCCTGACAATTTGCACAGGTTACTTCGGGTTCGGTTACGTTCTTTATATCTATCGTCATAAGTGACTACACTGCTAAATTTTGCGTATAGTAATCGAAACCGCCCGCTACGGCTAATAAAGATAGTGCGGCGCGGCGTTTTCATTGATGTAGAAATAACAAAGGGCGCTGTGATTCACTCACAACACCCATAATATTTCGACTTTTCAGCGCGGCTTATCGCCACAGGCTCTATTTAGAACAGGCTCGCGAAGAACAGCTTAACGTAGTCTATTAAACGTTTGAACAAACCGCCCTGTTCAACCGCTTCAAGCGCGATCAAAGGCTGAGTTTGAACATCTTCGCCATCAACGGTGTAATGAACCACACCTAGAGTTTGACCTTCTGCAATTGGCGCTTTCAGTTCAGAGTTAAGCTCGATAGATGCAGTCAGCTTTTTACTGTCTGACTTAGGCAACGTAATGAACGTGTCTTCTGCCACACCTAATTTCAATGTGTCTTGCTCACCAAACCATACCTTCTCTTCAGCCACTTGATCGCCGCCTTTATGCGGGTTTAGTGTATCGAAGAAACGGAAACCGTAGCTCAACAGCTGTTTGCTGTCTGATTCACGGCTCTTAACGCTTGATGCGCCCATCACAACCGCGATAAGTCTCATCTCACCTTGTGTCGCTGAACTCGCCAAACTGTAGCCAGCACCAGAGGTGTAGCCCGTTTTCATGCCATCAACGGTTAAGCTTCTATCACGCAACAAGCCATTACGGTTATGTTGAGTGATGCCGTTGTAACTGAAAGAGCGTTCGCTGTATAAGCCATACACATCCCGTAAATCACGAATAATGGCACGACCGAGTAACGCGATATCGTAAGGAGTCGAATAGAGGTCGTCTGCATCCAAACCATGTGCATTGGCAAAATGGGTGTTTTCTAGCTTCAGAGAGGTAGCCCAAGAGTTCATCAGGTCAACGAATGCATCTTGTGAGCCTGCAACATGCTCTGCAATCGCAACGCTAGCATCATTACCGGATTGAATAATCAAGCCACGATAAAGATCCATCATTGCTACATCGGTGTTTACTTCGATGAACATTTTTGAAGAGTCTGGGAAGTTCTTCGCCCACGCGTTCTCACTGATTCGTACCTGATCATCAGCAGAGATGTTGCCTCGCTTCATCTCTTGACCTGCCACATAACTGGTCATCAGTTTGGTCAAGCTTGCTGGGTTTAACTTCGTATGTGCGTTTTTTTCTACCAGCACATCACCAGAATTAAAATCAATTAACACATACCCTTTTGCGCCTAGGCTAGGTGGGCTTGGTACTATAGAAGGTGCTGCGATAGCTGCATTACTTACCATCGCGGCGTTACTTACAATGAATATACTTAATAGAGGGAGAGAGTATTTGGAAAACAGTTTCATTGAATCAAACCTAAGTTAACGTTTTGAGCAGTATAGACAAATGCTAGCAAAAGAAGCGCGAACTTTACGTTGCTTTACGTATTTGTACCATTCGTTACAAATAAAAAAGTATAATCTGCGATCTGACCATATTTTCCACAACTAATATTTACTCCACGAATGCATTCAACGCCTAATGCTATCGCTCAGGCATGCGTCTAAATAACATTTCAACAAAGCCAGTAATACGCTGTTTGCTCTCGCTTGGCTCTAAATCAGGTTGGATGCCAGACTGTGCTAATGCTTGCCATTGTACGACCTCTGAGTTAGGTACGAAAAACGCAATGTACAACGACCCTTTCTCCGCGACTTTACCTTCACCATCGTAAAATGGCACACCAGTAGATAGCTTAATCGCATCGAAGATAGACTCATCGTTCAGTTCCGATTCTTCCGCTAATCCAAAGCCTACAACAACATCACCGACACCATCCTGCTTTAACTGATAACCTTTACTTGAGAGCTGTTCTTGAATCGAATCACGCACTAAATCGGTTACCACGGTTTCGTCGTATTTTTGAGAAAGGTAAACCTTTTCTGACTCAGGGTGCCAGGAGTACGTCATCACGCCGTGTTTCATGAAACCAAAGTCACCGCTAGTGACCACACCATAATTGTGTGTGGATGGTATTTCTTGTGTAGAGCATGCGGTCAGCCCAATAGCCATCAAAGCCAATAGTGCTGCTTTTTTTATGCTTTTTGTTGCACAAATGGATCGTTTTATCATTCGAGGCTTCCTTACCTATATAAGAATAACTATCAATTCAACCTCCAACATAAATAGTAATTATGTTAATAGAAAGGTCATTAAACGTTTGCGTAATCGCTAACCTTCACCTCTGTCTGTTTTGGGGGTTTAATCACAAAAACAGAGTTGGTATAGTTCTCCCCGTTAAACAAAACCAGACCATTCGAGGCACGGAGCTTCCTCAATCATCTCATGAAGAGAAGAATTGGTACCGACAAAGTATCGGCAAATTTAAGAGGGTCAAACAATGGAATTCAATATGGTTGAAATTTTAGGTTACGCTGCGTCTATTATGGTCGCAATTTCATTAACAATGAAAGATATCGTTCGTCTGCGTGTCCTTAACTTTATTGGCTGTGCACTCTTCACAGCATACGGCATCATGATTGACGCATGGCCAGTTGCAGCCACCAACGGCTTTATCGCTTGTGTAAACATCTACTTCCTTGCAAAAATGCAAAAGGAAAAAAAAACGGAAGCGATGAAAGCAGCGAAAGCTTAAATTAACGATTAGCCTTTCAAATAATTCTGAAAAAGCCCAAATAGAGCGATCTATTTGGGCTTTTTTGTGTTTGTCGTTCTCAAGAGCTCGATTTGTGTGAACAAAACTTTTCAATTCAATGAGGCTTTCAACCGATCACATGTAAGCAACGTGATATTCGTTCTCTCGATACGCTTGAGTGTTGTTACGTCCACTCTCTTTTGCTTGATAAAGCGCTTTGTCGGCTTTATCGATAGCGGTTTCAATGTCAGTCAGTGCTTGAGCATGGCAACAACCAGCGCTGATTGTTACTGGCGACACTAAGCCTTGAAGTTGCTCAACACATAACCGTAACGCCTCTGATAATTCGAATAACTCATGTTCATCACAATCAAACGTCACCAAAATAAACTCTTCACCGCCATAGCGTGCAATCAAACGACGACGGTTAACAAATCTCTTCAGTGATTTTGCGACCTCACAGATAACCCTATCGCCTTGAGCATGACCATATTGATCGTTCACCCGCTTGAAATGGTCAATATCCAGCAAAATGACACCGACATTTGTTAGCGGATAAGGCGACCTTTGAGTAATTTTCAGTTTTAGCTGCTCGATAAAACTCCGTCGGCTAGGAAGGCCTGTGAGGTAATCGAGGCTCGCAACATCCAATATTTTGAGATGACGATGCCGCAGGTAAAGCACCAGAACAACAATGATACTCAGTAGACTAACAACCAACGTCATCAAACTTGCCAACAATAAGCTGTGGTTCTTGTTGAGCTCTTGTTCTAAGACACCAGCAGAAATAACCCAATTAAGATACGGATAAAACTTGTAGAAGATGTTTTTACTCGTCGTGCCATCTGCCGTAGAGATAGAGTAACTAAAGTGACCTTCAGGTTCATCGACGACTTTATCGATAAGCAACTCTGAAGAGTCATCAATCAAGGTTTTTAAGTGCTCGTGTTCAAAGTTAGGTTGAAGGACTAACGTGCCTTGTAAATCAACGATATATACATAGCCACTATCGCCATACGAGTACTTTCTCAATTTGTCTTTAAGTGCTTCGAGATCAACCAGGTACATCAGTTCATCTTTATAGGTGGTCGCCACCAATGTATTGCCACTCGGTAGCCTCACTGAATATGCGACCTTCGCACGCTTGCCAACTTCATGTGGATTGGCGTGCGAGTATTGGGTCATTCCAGACTGTAAGCTCAGTTGTTGTTGAATATGGGTTAAATGCGCGCGATTTTTCCCTTGTAAAAACGGGTGATATAGATGAATACCTTGTGGTGACATCAGGTAGATATAACCAGACTCTCCAATCACCAATTCGTTGGCAATTCGAATGACTTCTTCAACTTCTTGTTCTGGAGAGACACGCAGTGCGTGAGAGGCGACGGTATCAGTCACACCTTTTAGATAGGTTTTGATCGCTTCGTTGACTGTGGTGTCTACGATGTCGTAACTCGCGTTCACAATAGTACGAAAGAAGAATTGGTTGGAATCTAATAATGATTCTTTCGTCCGGTTGAATTGAACAGCAGAGAGGAGCAGAGAAACTACGGCCAGCACAATTGAGAAACTAAGAATGTATTTACGTCTGACTTTCAAGATTACCCCATAGCTTTCTAATTTTAGGTAACGCTATTTTTTGTTATAGGCAGACTGTTTTATATCATACTTATCTTTTTTACTGAACGAGTGTCGATATTCTGAGAGGTTTCTATACGCAATCTGTGACTTATAGCAAAAACGCCGAACTGGATTCAGTTCGGCGTTTTAATTTTACGCTTCAGTCATGTATTTAAATCAAACTAAGGTATTGATAAATAAACTTAAAATCATTCTCATTCGTTATCTATGAATACATAATCTAGCGTTAGATTAAGAACAAACCTGAGTCCAGCTACCATCACTGCCCGGTTCAGAACTTGTCCACCAGTTTGCTTGGTAAATACTGCCGTTGTGAACCACTTGGTCACCTGTGTTTGCATGGCTTGGATTACCCGCCCAATCTTTCTGAGGTAAGTCTGGGTAAACCGCTAAACCTGCCGTATCACATGTACCTGGATTGGTGCCACCATCGCCAGGGTTACCGCCACCTGAACTGATATCACCTAATGGTAGATCTGGCTGCTCGAAGCTAAACGCGTAATCAACGCCACCGACATTCACCGCGTAGTTAGCAGGGCCAGAAATTGGCAAGTAATACACCATGTCTAACTCATACACACCGCCAGCAGGAAGCTCTTCCCATGTCGGCAACGTAAACGCCACTCGGTGCATGGTTCCATCTAGTCCACCGATGTTATCCGCGCGAGTATGACCTGAAGCAATCACGGTCAAACCACCACCCGATTGATCTTTCGCGTTATCAGGTGCAGATACTGGGATATCGAATTGGAACTCAGTTCCACCCGGAAGAGCTTGCCCTGTGTTGTTCGTGAACGTGATCTTAGGGTTGATTGGGTAGTTTTGGTCACCGACTTTGAAGCCACCAACCGATACCGCGATATCTAGCGCTTCTGTTGGAATAGCACCCGTCGCTACTTTGTTTCCATATGGTGTTGCAGACTTAAACTTATCGTAGATAGCTTTCGTCATGGTGTTACCCATGTGGAACTCACCGTTACCGCTGTTACACGCTTGCTCAGTCGTATCGATAGAGCTTCGGTTGCCATTCGCATCGAGAACATAACAGTTATAATCCCCTGCTAGTTCCCAGAACATAATGCCGCCGATCTCTTTGTCGATAACGTAGTCCGCTTTCACGTCGATAGACTGTTTATCTTCTGTTGAAAGGAATACGCCCTTCTCTGCGTTCCACAACCAAGGGGCAACCGCCACACTGTCGTAGTTTCTCGTGTAAGTGCCCGTTAGAACATCTGAAGGATCATTCACAGGATCAAGCTTGTAAGCTTCAGCGTAAGAGCCCCAAATACCCTTCTCTAGGTTCTTCGCGTGCCACATAGGGTTAGAACCCGCGCCCATTTCGTTACCTTTTGGATCGGTATCGTGCCACATGTTGTCGATACCAATAGCGCCATGGCCACAGTTGTTTTTCTCGCCTTCACCCGTACCCGCTGAACATTCAGATTGGTTTGGCAGTGCTGCTCGACCCCAAAGACCATTCTCACCACCCGTTACGCCTTGCCAACCACGAGTGTAGTAAGGCACACCGATGTTAATACGGCCTGCTGGCATAGAACCACGGAAGTAATGGTAAGCCCAATCCGTGTTCAGATAACCAATACCACCGTAAGCCGCCGTGTCGTATACGTTCCACTGCGCTAGCTCTGAATCTTTACCCGTATCAAACAAGGCTGCGTTATGACCTACGTGATCGTTCCACGCACCGTGAAGGTCGTAAGACATGATGTTTACGTAATCGAGGTACTTGGTTACATCGAATGTTTCCATACCGCGTAATAGGTAACCAGAAGAAGGCGCTGCGATCGTTAACATGTAGTGATTGCCATCTTGCGCAGACGCCGCATCGAGCTTCTCACGTAGCACTTTCATCAACACTTGGTACGACGCCCACAGGTATTGACGACGCGGCTCCATGAAGTCTTTGTCGTATGGGTTACCTGCGCCAGCCATAGAAGTTGGGTATTCGTAATCGATATCTAGACCATCGAACTGGTACTTACGCAGCATTTCGACCGCTGAAGTCGCGAATGTTTCGATACCTTGATGGTTGATAGAACCATCAGCATTGGTCGTCATGGTGTAGAAACCACCATCAGCCACGCGGCTGCCATCAGTCGCGAAGTGACCACCTGTTTCAGCCCAACCACCGATTGAGATTAACGTTTTCACGCCGTGTTTTTTCTTCGCTGTCGCTAATGCACCGAAGTGACCTTTGAAGCCTAATGCCGGATCAACTTCCACACCCGGCCACTCTTTACCAACCGCTGCGTTATTTGGATCGTTTACATCACCGACGTTTACTTTGCCATCTGAACCGATGCTCACGAAAGCGTAGTTAATGTGTGTGAGTTGTTCCCAAGGAATATCATTTACTAGGTAAGCAGCTTGTGGGTCATCCCCTGCACGCCAACTTGTGAAGTAACCAATGACACGACGGGGATGGTCTGCGCCCATTTTCTCACGGCCTTCATCATCGTAAATTGTACAGTAAGGAACATCGACACCTTGAGTTTGATATAAGCCATCAGGGCGACATGTGCTCACTGTTGGAGCGCCGTTCACGGTCAAAGATGCCAACGCAGAATCTGCAGTCGCACCTTGGTCGTCTGTTGCTTTCGCGTAAACCGCTAAAGAACCCGCTTGAGTTGTTGTGTAATCTAACGTGTAAGGGCTCGTTGCAGCAGTGCCCACAAGAGCACCCGCTACGTAGAAATCAACCTTATCAACCGTGCCATCGCTATCTGCTGCCGTTGCTGTCAGTGTGACTACACCACCAACATCAACAGATGTCACTGAAAGTGCAACTGAAACTGTCGGTGCTTCATTCCCTGGTTGTGCTGAATCAACAGAAACAGAAACCGCACTTGCAACACTTGCTGCGCCTTCATTATCCGTTGCAACAACAGAAACCTGATGATTACCCGACGTTGCAGCCCAAGTCGCTTCGAAAGGTGCCGCTGTGACTACCGCAACAGATGCGCCATCAACAAAGAACTCAACCGAAGCCACACTGCCATCAGAATCTAGTGCTGTTGCACTCAATACAACATTATCGCCTTCAGTAATCACGTCAGAAGCAGAGGGTGCCGTTAATGAAGCCGTTGGTACTTCATTTGGCGTACCGCCACCTCCGCCACCACTACACACATCAATCTTTTTCCATTGTGCATAGTCACCCTCAAATTGGCTCGGGTTGTTATTTTGATTCCAGTAATTCGCTGAGTACGCGCTGCCGTCATGTGAAACCTGATCACCACCGGTGTACACCGTGGCGGAATCCCACGCTTCTAACGTTGAACAATCCACAGCCGCGTAGCTATTGAACGCCATTAAGCATGACGCGGTGAGAGTACTGAGTGTAAAAACTTTCTTGGCCACTCTTCCTTGGTTTAGGTGCATGTTAGCTGTCCCTTAAGTTATTGTTTCAATATGCTTAATTTAAGTGTCATATTTCTCATCACTTAAATCTCTTCGCAAAACAACTGTAGGTAACAGTGCCAATTTAACACCTAAAATATTCGATATTTATAAAATGACTCGCATTAATTTGTTTATAGCATGCAATGAGTCGACACTTATTTTGCACGAACAACTAATATTAAATTTATTTCGGTACGCTAAAAAATATCGCCTAATTCGTATCCTTAATTACAAAACTCTATTCATATCTGCTTTATTTGTTCGTTCTGAAATTTCGTTTTAAAACTAACCAAAAGGGATTGATTTCGCCGTAGAACTGATTTCTTTTCTAAATTTGCCCACTTTTTCTTAACAATTGTGGTAGTATCGCGGATTTTTTTGACGAACCTCACATTTCCAATGCAAGTGTGGGAGAAATACATAGGCTCGAAAGAGCCAAATATAGCGAAGAAATAATGTCCAACTTGACGCAAGTCGCCAACGAAAACATCAACGCAGAATCTACTTCTATCGATTTCAATAAAGCTCAATCTTTGGGTGAAAAACTGGAACTCGGAAACCCAGTCTTTTGGCTTAGTGGCAGTTTTTTAACCCTCTTTGTCATCCTAGCCTTCACCAACACCTCCGTGTTGTCCGAACTTGTAAACATCGGCTTTAGTTATTCAACTAAGTGGTTCGGTGCTTTCTGGCAAGTCCTACTACTTCTCAACTTCATTATCGGTTTAGTGCTTGCACTAGGTCGCACCGGCCACGTTCGCTTAGGAACGCTTGCCCTACCTGAAATGACCACCTTTAAATGGATGTCTATCGTCCTATGTACGCTGCTAGCCGGCGGTGGTGTGTTCTGGGCAGCCGCAGAGCCTATCGCTCACTTTGTTTCAGCTCCGCCACTGTATGGCAACGCAGATCCTCAAGCGATGGCGTTCAATGCTCTATCACAATCTTTCATGCACTGGGGTTTCCTTGCATGGGCAATCTTAGGTGGTTTGTCTTCCATCGTGTTAATGCACTTGCATTACGACAAAGGCCTTCCTCTTAAGCCTCGCACTCTGCTTTACCCAGTACTTGGCGACAAAGCGATTAACAGTTGGGTTGGTAACGTTGTCGACGCATGCAGCATCGTGGCTGTAGCCGCAGGTACTATCGGCCCTATCGGCTTCCTTGGCCTACAAATCAGCTACGCACTGAGCGAACTGTTTGGCATTTCAGACAGCTTTGCAACTCAAAGTGTTGTTATTATCTTTGCTATCGCAATGTACACGCTTTCTGCTTTGAGCGGCGTGAACAAAGGTATCCAACTGGTAAGCCGTTACAACATCATCTTGTCTGTGTGTCTAATCGGCTACATCCTTCTTGTTGGCCCAACGAGCTTCATCGTTGATGGCTACCTGCAAGGTATGGGCGAAATGGTTGATAACTTCATCCCAATGGCGCTATACCGCCAAGATACAGCATGGCTAGGTGGCTGGACTGTGTTCTTCTGGGGTTGGTTCTTAGGTTATGGCCCAATGATGGCGATCTTCATTGCTCGTATCTCACGTGGCCGTACTATTCGCCAAATGATCGTTTCTATTAGCATCGTTGCACCGCTTGTAACGTGTTTCTGGTTCAGCATCGTTGGTGGTAGTGGTCTAGCGTTTGAATTAGAGAACCCAGGTGTGATCTCTAGTGCATTCGAAGGCTTTAACCTTCCTGCTGTGCTACTGGCCATTACCGCTCAACTGCCGTTCCCGACTTTGATTGCAATTCTGTTCCTGATGCTGACGACCACGTTCATCGTGACAACAGGTGACTCAATGACTTACACCATCAGTGTGGTAATGACGGGTACGACAGAGCCAAACGCAGCGGTACGTACCTTCTGGGGTATCATCATGGGTGCGGTAGCGATCACACTTATCTCGATGGGTTCAGGCGGCATCTCCGCTCTACAGTCGTTCATTGTAATCACAGCGGTTCCGGTATCGTTTATCTTGCTCCCGTGTCTATGGCACGCGCCGAAGATCGCGAAGCAGATGGCAAGAGATCAAGGTATCGCTTAATACCTGACCCGATTTAGTTTCGGGTAGCGTAGAACACTAAAAAGCCACTCAAGTGATTCACCTGAGTGGCTTTGTTTTATCTGTTCGTTACTTCTATCTACGAAGCTTATTTCAATCGATAGTTCGGCTTATTGAAACTTTTCACCCGCAGCAACCATAAACGACATCTCAACCAGTAGCTCAGGATTAGCAAGTTCTGCTTTCACGCATGCACGGCTTGGCGCGCAACCTTCAGGGAACCACGCTTCCCAAACTTCATTGAGTGCATCAAAGTTAGCGAAATCCGTGAGATAAATAGTCACTGACAATACGCGAGATTTGTCGCTGTCTACCAAACTCATCATTTCTTCGGCTTGTTCGAAGATTTGCTGAACCTGACTCTTAATTCCTGCTGTTGTATCCGTCTCTGCCACTTCCACAAAGCTTGCAATACCGTTAAAAACAGTTACATCAGACCAACGTTTGGTCGGGTTAATTCTATGAATTTTCACTGGTTATACTCTTCTTATAATTAGGGTGAACATCAGCGTAATCTAATCCAAATCATGAATATTGAAAACAAAAATTAGAAAGCTCGCGTTACCTTTTGAACAGCACTATCGCCTACCCATTGCTTTGGTTCTCAACATCACTAGCCTTTGAGTTCCTATCGAGACAATAAGTCGCTACCTATTAAGTTTTTAGATAAATATATTAATTATTATTCTCAATGCGAAATTTAATCTGAGCTATTGCGGTCATATTCAGGGAGTTTATTAAATTGAGTACTTTTATGCATGTTCAAACCTATGATTTAAAACAGAGTAATGTGGGATATAACCTAGGCGTGATTGGCGTAGCGTTGGTGTTAGCTTGGATTGGTATTTACAAGTTTACGCCAACCGAATCAATGCTTATCGAGCCTTTAATCGCAAACCATCCTGCAATGAACTGGCTTTACAATCTGTTCTCAGTACAAGCTGTGTCTAACATGGTGGGTGGCGCGGAGATCATCGTCGCGATTGGATTGATCGTTGGATTTAAGAAGCCGACAGTAGCTTTCTACTCAGGCATTGCTGCATCGGCTATCTTTGTTGTGACACTTAGCTTCCTGGTTACAACGCCAAACGCTTGGAAAGTATCGGATGGCATCTTAGTCACTAACTTCTTCCTAGTGAAAGATATCCTGTTTTTGGCTATCGCGATTAGCGTAATCGAACATAACAAACCTCAGAAGTAACCGTAAATCTAGAAGTGGCCAAACCTAGAAGTAACCTTAAACCTTTAAATAAAAAGACTCGAAGCTGGCTAGAAGGACGCTGCCAGCTTCTAATGTATAAGGCACTGATAGTCACCTAGTCAGCTAAAACCTTACGATAAAAATTAGCATCTTGATGTTCTCCTTTAAACACCGCGTAGCTCTCAACATACTCGACCAATTCAAAACCGGTATTGGATAAGATTTTGTTGGAACCGATATTGCCCACTAACGCATAGGCATCAACATATTTAAGGTTGGTCTGTTCCTCCAAATAGAGTAGAAACTGCTTTACTGCGTTAGACGCAATGCCTTTTGAAGCAAAGGAACGACCTACTCGATACCCTAGCTCTCCACTATGGGCGATCTGGTCGATATCGCGGATGTTGATTCTTCCACAGACAGTGCCATTGGCATCTTTGATCAACATAGGAATCATCTCACCATTCTCGTATTCAGTTAGAAAGCTGGTGATTTGCTCGGTCACACCTGCATTTGAATAGAAGCTATCACCCCTAACTGGAATAAATTGCTCAAACCACTCTCGATTTTCGACCTCAAAATCCAAAAGCGCACTCGCGTCATTCGGTTGAAGTAAGTGTAAAAATACATCCATGACAAATACTCTAATGTTTCCCTAAAAAGCCGCACCTTATGATTCATGAACCACGGCTTATTAATACGGTTACGGTAAACCTCTCAATTTCTTGGCTGGGTTACCTGCGTAGATACCTTTTTCGGTGATGTCTTTCGTTACCACACTGCCCGCGCCGATTACTGCACCTTCGCAAATGCTGACAGACAGAACCGTAGCGTTAGAACCGATCGTGACGTTGTCAGCTATCAAGGTACGCCCCCAACTTTCAGGATTAGGATCTGGCTTGCCCTCTTTGAATAAGTCGTTGGCAAACATGACTCCGTGACCAACAAAGCAGTCACTTCCAATGGTCACATACTCACAGATAAAGGTGTGAGATTGAATCTTGCTTCTCGCACCTATCACGGTGTTCTTTTGAATCTCAACAAAGGGGCCAACGAACACATCATCTTTAAGCTCACAGCCATAAACGTTACTTGGCTCGATGATAGTGACATTCTCGCCACAGGTAATATCAGTAATCTGTGACTTTAATACTCTTGGACTTGCCATACTTCACTTCCTCTCGACATTAGCGTCACAATTCAACCTAAGAGATTGTGCCGTAGCCATTAAAGTGCAGCAAATAGATATGTTGAGAGTTGGCAATGGATCAGAAATTCTGCATAAATTAAAACAGTCCTACCAGCACAACTGACAACAGCACCCCACCGATAAAACTTGGGGCGTGGAATGGCTGAGCTTTAGATCTAACGTACTCTTTTTGAAGGTCTTCTTGGTAAGTTTTAACGGCGAGTTCTTTTACGTAGTTATTTTGCATAATAAGCTCCTTCTTAATCAGTAAGAGAAGCTTAAGACTTGAAGTTAGGTTGAGGTAAAGCAAAAAATCAGATTAATTGAACACTTTATTTTTGTTACTCGAGGATTACCCTGAACACATCGTTATTCACGCCGCCAACATCTACTAACTCTCCCGGTTTCATTAGAAGCGAGGTGTTAAGCTGTCGTGTTGAACGTGGCTCTTTTGTTTCTCGAATCACTAACATATCGACAAAATAGCCAGAGTCTTTCTTTGATATTGAGCCCGAAAACGTAACGCTTTCAACCCTATCGGCAAGGACTGAATTGAATGTTTTATCCTCTAAAACACCTGCGGCGATGGATGTATCACCATAAAATAGCGTGATGGTTGTTGGGTCGGGTACCAACTCTTGATTGGACGAACACCCTATTAGGGTAAGGCATAGCAGTAAAATGGCTCGAAATTGCATAAACTGGTTTTCTTTATTACGTTAAGCGTCTGTTTTTCATATTAAAACACTTCAACCTTATAAATACCATGTTTACGGGATAAGCTTAGGTGTGTCGCTTCGATGGACTTGAGTAATGAAGTGAACGGATCAGATCTCGGCCTGTTGAGTTTGCTCCCTATTTGGAAGCTAAACCGAGATCTGATCGATATTATCGAGAAGGGTTCAATTGATTTATGCAACAACGTCTTGTGGAGGTGTCCTTTCACAGTTAGAAACGACAGCATCAATTTGTACTAAAGCATTCATTGGGATTTCTGAAACCCCTACTACCGTTCTTGCAGGCAGCTCAGCATTAAAGAATGTGGTGTAGACTTCGTTTACCACATCAATATCTGAAATATCCTTAAGTTGAATATTAATTTTCACCGTATCGTCCATGCTATGGTCAACGCTTTCAATTATCGCCTTAATATTGTTTAAACATTGTTCCGCTTGTTCTTTTACCCCGCCAGCAACGATTTCATTTGTTTTCGGATCTAAAGGTAATTGGGCTGAAATATGATTGTAGTGAGAGAAAGCAACAGTATGCGAATAAGGCATGAATGGTGCAGAAACAGTATTATTGGTTTCAATAACCAGTAAGCGAGTGTCTTCTGGTAATTGCGGCGGTGTACCGTCGCCATGTGAAATGGATGTATCAATTTGAATTAAAGCACCCATTGGTAATTCAGCTGCGTTAACAACAGTACGAGCAGGAACGTAGCTTGGGAAGAATTTAGCACATACTTCATTTACCACTTCCGCATCTGCGATATTTTTTAGGTAGATAGTCGTTTTAACCACATCATTCATGACGTGTCCGATGCTTTCTAAAATAGCTTTAATGTTTGATAGACATTGCGCTGTTTGCGCTTTGATACCACCATCAACCAACTCACCTGTGGCTACATCTATAGGCAACTGAGCTGAAAGATTGTTGTAGTGAGAAAAGGCTGCAGTCTGCGTAGACACAGCACTTTGAGGTGCGTTATCCGTATTTCTTGAGACCTTAATTAGCGCGCAAGGAGCTTGTGGTTTAGTGCCTTCACCGTTAGAAATGAGAGCATCCATTTGAACCAGCGCATCGCTGCTTGGCAGTGCAGTGACACCCACGACAGTGCGTGTTGGAAGGCTGTTGTGGAAGAAGTTTTTGTAAACTTCATCAATAGCATCGATATCAGAAATATTCTTAACGAAAACATTAATCTTCACGACATCATCCATAACATGGTCGATGCTTTCAACAATCGCTTTAATATTATTCAAACATTGTGCTGCTTGATCTTTAATATCACCGATGACTATTTCACCCGTTTTAGGGTCAATCGGAAGTTGAGCAGAAAAGTTATTATAATGAGAAAAAGCGACCGTTTGTGTAGATACAGAATTAATTGGTGCGTTTTCAGTGTTTCTTGAAATTTTAATGATATCGCTACTCATCGGTATTATCCTTTAAATAAAATAGGTATACGTATTTATATTTAACAATCGTATTTGGAAGAATGATTAAAGTAGCGCCATGTTAAGTGAATTATTTTAGGGTAAACGTGATATCCATCAGACTCTCAGTTGACTATAAATCAGCAAGTTACAGAATAATTAGTCATCAAACGACTAATTATCCGTCGTACTAGGCTTTATCAACTGCTAAATTATCTTTAATTTTAAGTCTATTCAATAATCCTGAATACTCTCTCTGATAGTACGGTGAGTAATTCCAGAATTTTAGATAATATTTGATAGGTTGTTCACACTAAAACTTCGTTAATAGCTAAGTTAGTGAGTTTCTCCCCTATACCTGTGCATAAACTCTTAGGCTATTTAATTAATTATTTTCGAGAGCTTATTTTATATAAGTACGTTAATAATATATTCGAGAATCAAATACCTACAATCTAACAATGCCTATGATTAGATACATTTACTCATATAATTCAACAAATATGAGCAATCGTCACCATAGCTTTTGGCATTATAGCTCTCAACACATAGTTTCGTTGAAAGAAGAACTAAACCGCTCTTGGAGTAGTATTGAAGTGGCGCTTAAATTCGCGGCTAAATTGAGATGGGCTGGAGTAACCGACTCGACGTGCAGCATCACTAATACGAAGGCCTTCTAGTTGAATCAGCTCTTTCGCTTTGTTGAGCCTAACCTTCTTCAAATATTGCAGTGGTGATTCAAAAGTGACATTACGGAATGCATAGTGGAAGGCAGACACGCTCATGTTGGCTTCGTCAGCCAGCGATTGAACAGTGATGGTTTGGTCGTATTCTTCATGCACTTTAGACAGCGCTTTAGCGACACGTGCGTAATGGCCATCATGATGAGCTAAATCAAACAGCACACGCCCTTCTGAACCGGTTAATGCGCGGTAGACAATCTCTGTCACCATCGCATCGCCCAATATATTGGCTTCAATGTCGCAATGCAGCGTTTTCACCAACCGGGTAAAGCTCTCTAGCATTTGCTCTTCCATCGGCGTCGATTCTAAGCCACTCGAGTTCTGTTTATGCTTGTTGCAGTAGCTCTCTAGAAAGCCTTGGTCTTCGAGCTTTTTGACTAAGCTATGCAAACGTTGAGAATCAATGCTTATCGACAAACCAAGCAATGGTTCGCCATTAACAGGCAAGGCTTCGCACTCTAACGGCATTGGCACACCCACCACAAGATAATCACCTGCAGCGTAAGTCACTGGCCTTTCACCAATGTAGATGTTCTTTTTGCCCTGTCCGAGCATGATAATGCCAGACTGGTAAGTAAATGGCTGACGCTGATTCCCGCCACTGCTTCGATACAACCACACACCGCTAATTTCAGTTTCTCTGATCCCTTCAAGGTCATCCCAACCTTTGTGTTCAACATAAGACTGTAATAACTGAGCGAGTGTTTTCATAAGTGGCGACTTTCCATTCTAAGTGCTAAGAGTAAGTAAGCTAAAGCAGAGGAAGAATATCAAGTTTGTAGAAATAGGCAATTTATTTGGAGGAACAGCTCTTCATTGACCTAGATTACTGTACTAATATGCAAATATAGAAATTGAGCAATAAACCAAAATAACAAATTTCGCTTTACACAAGGAATCTCTGATGCAATTTACTTACGTTAACCCTACTGTTATCCATTTCGGTCAAGGCCAAATCAACGCTATCAGCCAAGCGGTTGATACTTCAAAGAAAGTACTAGTCATCTATGGTGGCGGCTCAATCAAGAGCAACGGTGTTTACGACCAAGTTGTAGAGTCTTTAAAAGATCACTCTTGGATTGAGTTCTCTGGCGTTGAAGCAAACCCAACCAAAGAGACGCTAGACAAAGCAGTCGCTCTTGTTAAAGAAGAAAACGTAGAGTTCATTATCGCTGTTGGCGGTGGTTCAGTAATCGACGGTTCTAAATACGTTGCTGGAGCGGCTAAATACGACGGCGACGGTTGGGATATCCTAACGGGCAAACACCAAGTAACTGAAGCGACGCCAATCGGCGCGGTACTGACTCTTCCTGCGACAGGTTCTGAATCTAACATGGGCGCGGTAATCACGCGTAAAGCGACTCAAGAGAAACTGGCATTCATGAACCCTGCAGTACAGCCTAAGTTTGCGGTTATGGATCCAGATGTAATGAAGTCTCTACCTGAGCGCCAATTGATCAACGGTTTAGTTGATGCGTGGGTACACGTGTGTGAGCAATACATCACGATGCCAACAGACGCGATGGTTCAAGACGGTTACGCGGAAACACTGCTTAAGAACCTACTTGTACTGGGTAAGCAATACGACGAGCGTGACAACGACGCATGGCGTGCAAACCTAATGTGGACAGCAAACCAAGCGCTTAACGGCCTAATTGGTACGGGTGTTCCTCAAGATTGGGCAACTCACATGATTGGCCACGAATTCACAGCACTATGGCACGTAGACCACGCACGTTCGCTTGCGATTGTTCAACCTTCACTACTTCGTAACCAAATCGAAGCAAAACGTGGCAAGCTAGAGCAAATGGGTCGTAACGTATTTGGCCTAGAAGCGGGTGCTGATTTAGCAGAACGCACAATCGCTGCAATCGAAGCGTTCTACCACAGCCTAGACGTAGCAACCATGTTTGACGGCTACGAAACAAACAAAGCAACGGCGATTGACAATGTTGTCGCTCAACTTGAATCACACGGCTACCTACAACTTGGTGAGAATCAAGCAATCACGTCAGAGAAAACACGTGAGATTCTAGAGTCTGCGATTCACTAAGAATCGGGAAAATAGAGAGAAAGTAAAGATAGTGGTCATACAACGATGAATTTTCACATCTGACTGAACCCATTACTTTTTTCTTTCGTACAACAGAAGCAGCGTTCATTTTGAGCGCTGCTTTTTAATTTGCCCTACAAGATGCTATTAAATTCTCATAAGTCCCTAATTTTATGTGCAATCATATTTCTATATTGTTAAGGTAAACCTGTCTCTTTACTAGGTATGAACAACGATTTGAACAATCTCAAGGAAATGGTTAAGTTTAAGTCACTTAACAAGTGGTATGGTGATTTTCATGCCCTAAAGGGTATCGATTTAAATATTGAACAAGGAGAGATAGTGGTGATTTGCGGGCCGTCTGGTTCGGGTAAATCAACCTTGATCCGTTGCATCAATCAGCTAGAACCTTTCGAAAGTGGCGAACTTTCCGTGCTAGAACAAGTGCTCCCGAGTAAGTTCAACACACCGGGCCAAGTCGGAATGGTGTTTCAGCACTTTCATTTATTCCCCCATCTTACCGTGCTTGAGAACCTTACTCTTTCTCCAATTCGTACGCTTAAAAAAAGCAAACAAGAAGCCGAAAAGATAGCAATGCACTATCTCGAGCGTGTGCACATTGCAGAACAAGCCAACAAATACCCAGTGCAACTTTCTGGCGGCCAGCAACAACGTGTGGCTATCGCCCGTTCTCTGTGTATGAAGCCGGAATTACTCTTGTTCGATGAACCCACTTCAGCGCTTGATCCGGAGATGATCAACGAAGTACTCGATGTGATGGTTGAACTGGCGAGCGAAGGCATCACCATGGTGTGTGTCACCCACGAAATGGGCTTTGCAAAACAAGTGGCCGACCGCGTTATCTTCATGGATGAAGGACAAATTGTGGAATCGAATACCCCACAAGCGCTCTTTGAAAACCCTCAACATGAACGTACTCAAGCGTTCCTAAATCAGATCCTGACTTATTGATGTTGATTCGAATTATTAAACCAGCCCTTTCCGCTCTAATACAAATTGTTGTACTAGTGGCCGCTATTGTCTGGATTCTCGATTCTGGCGCACAAACCATGGGATACAGCTGGCAATGGGAGCGCGTGCCGGACTATATTGCTTTCTATGAAGATGGCGAATGGTGGCCTGCAGAGTTAGTTGAAGGGCTACTGGTTACCATCAATATCTCTCTGATTTCTTTGGTCGCGACACTGATCATCGGCTTAACGACGGCGCTATTGAGAAACTCAAATTCTGTGGTTGGACGCACCTTGGCCACCAGCTATGTTGAGTTGATTCGTAACACGCCGTTATTAGTACAAATTTATTTGCTCTATTTTGTGTTTGGCCCCGTGTTAGGGCTGGATCGTTTTAGCACTGCCGTTTTGGCCTTGGCACTTTTCCAAGGTGCTTACACCGCCGAAATCTTCCGTGCTGGTTTAAATGGTATTGCGAGAGGACAATTTGAAGCAGCTCAATCTTTGGGTTTATCAAAGACCTATACTTACTGGGATGTGATTCTTCCTCAGGTGGTGCAACGCACCTTGCCACCTTTGACTAATGAAGTGATCTCTCTTATCAAAAACTCTTCGATTGTGAGTGTCATGGCTATCTTTGACCTAACAACCGAAGCCAGAAACATAGTTTCTGAAACCGCGATGCCATTTGAGATTTGGTTCTCTGTGGCGATCATTTACCTTGCACTTACACTTTCACTTTCTGCCGTTGCAGCTTGGCTTGAGCATAAGCTCGGAGCTAACTGGCGAACACAATAAGGATTTATCAGCATGAAGCTATTTAAAACCGCAATTACAGCCCTACTTGCGCTTGCCGTCAGTTTGCCTGCACTTGCTTCTGAAACGCCTAACCTAGACAAAATAAACGAACGTGGCTCTCTACGCGTTGGTATGTCGACATTTGTTCCTTGGGCGATGCGTAACAAACAAGGCGATCTTGTTGGCTTTGAAATCGATGTAGCAAAACGTCTTGCTGAAGATTCTGGCTGGAAAGTTGAATTCGTACCGACGGCATGGGATGGCATTATTCCTTCTCTACTTTCGAACAAGTTTGATGTAATCATTGGCGGTATGTCTATCACTGAAGCTCGCGCTAAAAGCGTATTGTTCACTGAACCTTACTCGCACTCTGGCGTTCAACTGGCAGCGAATAAAGAGCTAGCAGAAGGTTTTACACAAATCTCTGATTTTGATTCTCGCCGTGTAAAAATTGCAGCGCGTCGTGGTGCATTCACAGTGCAAGTAGCTCGTGAAACCTTCCCTAAAGCGAAAGTTCTACAGTTCGATGACGATGCTCAAGCATTCCAAGAAGTATTAAACGGCAACGCACACGCGGTTATCGCGTCTAGCCCGAAACCAGAACACGAAGCGATTAAAAACGCAGACACGCTATTTATTCCATTCGAAGAACGCCTATCAAAAGGTAATGAAGCATTTGCAGTTCGCCTAGGTGAAACTGACAAGACAGAATTCTTCAACGAGTGGATCAAAGCACGTACTGAAGACGGTTGGTTGAAAGAGCGTTACGAGTACTGGTTCTCTACTCTAGATTGGCAAGACCAGATTGCTCAAGGTCAGTAATCAACTGCCAATTAGACGCTAAAGAACCAATCAAGGCAGTACCTTGCTGGTACTGTCTTTTAAGAAACACCCGAGATAGCTATAAACTCATAGCCACTCTCACAGCATATTAATTATCATTGTTTAAACAGGAATGACGTGAGTAGTACTAGCGCATTATCAACGCCCAAGCCCAACCTTCACACGAAGCCTTGGTATCAACGCCTCAATCTATTAGATGGAGTGTTGTTTGCGATCATTTTCGCGTTCGCAGGTTGGCTTTATTATCGTTCCGCTGTTGGTATTAACTACCATTGGCGCTGGGAAGATGCGTTTACCCTGATTTTCATTCCGCCTTCTCAAGGCAATATTCCTTACTTTTTCCAAGGCTTGATCGCGACACTGCGCTTGAGTGTTTGGAGCATGGTTTTAGCACTCTCTTTTGGCACATTACTTGGCGTTGCTAGGCACTCTAAAATTGCTTTCTTTCGTACGCCTGCACTGATTTTTATCCAACTGGTTCGAAATATTCCACCACTGGTTTTTGTCTTCATATTCTATTTCTTCGTTTCTAACCAACTGATTCCATTACTTGGTTTAGAAAGTATCTTACGTGAACACAACGGCGAGATTAACGCTGTTCAAGCCTTTCTGTTTGGTCCTGCTAACCTTTGGGAAAACTTGGCGTCTGGTGTTATCTGTATTGGTTTGCTCTCTTCGGCTTACATCGCAGAAGTGATTCGAGCTGGCTTAGAAAGTATTCCTAAAGGGCAATGGGAAGCGGCCGATTCACTCGGCTTATCGGCGTTGTCTAAGTATCGATTTGTGGTTGGCCCGCAAGTATTAACGGCCATCACACCGCCTTTGGCTGGCCAAGCAATCTCCTTGGTTAAAGACACGTCGATTGTGTCTCTGATTTCTATCCAAGAGATGACGTTTGTTGGTACTGAAATGGCAAACTCTTCAGGTTTGATCTTTGAGATCTGGCTCATTGTTGGCTTCGTATATTTTGCTTTGTGCTTTGCGCTTTCACGTCTTTTCAAAGTGATTGAGCAGCGCTCTAGTGCCTATCTCAACCATCAATAACACCACCAATCAAAAATACGAATTCACCAGACTATTCATCGCCCTTATCCATTTCACCTGATTGGTTTAAGTTATTGACCAATCAGGATTTATTCCTTCATATTTATTCTTAGAAACACAGCAAAATACTCGTCTAATCACTATACTTAACGTATCGAACTACGTTGATTCTTCTCAAGGACATCGCTCAACATGGACAATCATAAAGAAAGAGCTTTTTACGCCGTTGTCGGCGCATTGGTTGGAGACGCCGCTTCCATGGGGCTGCATTGGTTGTATGACCAAGAGAGGATCTTGCACGTGGCGGGTTTTGAACCAGAATTTCGCTCACCAAACCAGTTCGATTATCAAGACAAAGGCTACTTCGCCCACCAAGGTAAAACCGCTGGCGACCAATCACAATACGGTGCTCAGTTATTGGCGATGGTCGATAGCCTAGCCGATAATCAACACTACGACGAAGCGAGTTACATTAAGCACTTCCGTTTCTGGTTTGATTTTGGTGGCAGTTGGCAAGGTTACATTGATAAAGCGACTCGTATGAGCTTGCTGAACATACATAAACTAGAGCTAACAGAAGCTCCAATCACAGCCTGTGGCGCTGATGACACCCAGCTACCTGCTGTTTCAAAGCTAATTCCTTTAGTGGCGTGTACTTACACCTCTCACACCTTACCGGCAATGGTAGAGAGTGCGGTACGAGTGACCAACAACAACGACAAAGCCGTGGAATGGGCACAAGCCATCACCTTATTGGTTCAAGCGGCAATTCAAGGCAACTCTCCACTGCAATCGGTAGAAATGGTGCGACAAACTTGTAGCAAGTTCATACACGATCAAATCGACGAAGCACTGGCTGATCCTGAGCTTTCGATTACAGATGCCGCGAAGAAGTTTGGATTGCATTGTGAACTGAGTGCCGCGTTCCCCTTGCTGATTCGCATTATTGCAGGTGCTCAGAGTTATCAACAAGGCATTCGCGACAACATCTTATGTGGTGGTGACAGCTGCGGTCGTGCGATTGTAATTGGCGCGGTATTAGCGGCGTGTTTCTACGAAGGAGATGGCGAAATTCCAACCGAATGGCTAAAACAAGTCGAACTCAATGGTGGCGTGCTGTCTTTGCCTATTGAGTGATTTCCACAACAACGAACTAGAGCCTGACATAAGACAAGCACACTTCTAGGTCGGATGTCGTTCCTATAAAGTTGGAACACACTGCGATAACTCATTCTTCAGCCAAACAACAAACGGGCTTTCTGGCTCTTCATGGTTGCTATCTTGCGTGAGCAATATGTACTGGTGACCAGAAGGTACGAAGCCAAACGGCGCGATCAAGTTACCTCTTTCAAGATCGTCGGCGACAAGTGGATAAGACCCAAGCGCTATGCCTAACCCATCGACAGCCGCCTGAAAGCAAAAGTAGAAGTGTGCAAATGTTTGGTTCGCTCGAGCTTTTGACCACTCTCCACCATTAACTTTATCTATAGTGATAGCACCCCAATGACTCCAAGCACCTGGCCGTGTACTGCTGTGCAGTAATTTCACATCATCTAAGTTATCTTTTACCTGCTGCCAATAACCCGGGGAACACACAGGGCCTACCCACTCTTCAACTAGTGGTATCTGTTCGTAACGCTCGGTTAATTTAAAGTCATCTCGGCGAATCGCCATATCGAGCCCTGTCGCATTCAAGTTCACAGGCCCACCAGCAGTCGACAATCGAACATCAATTCCGGATTCGTTATAGAAATCACCGAGTCGAGGCATTAACCAACGCATGGTCAATGTGGGTTCGCATGAAACTTCCAACGCTTGATGATTCAGCTGATTAAGCTTATGGACTCCAGTCTCCAAGGCTTGGAACGCTTGTTCTGTGTAACCTTTGAGTAATTCCCCTTCTTTGGTGAGACACACATTCCTGCCCTGTTTGTAGAACAAAACTTGGGATAAGTGATTTTCCAATACCTTGATCTGCTTACTCACCGCGCCATGTGTGATATTGAGTTTATCCGCCGCTTCACTGTAACTACTCGAATGCGCTGCTACGTGGAAAATATGAAATGCTTTCAAATGTCTCATGTATGATTTTTTCTCACAGATAGGTGGAATTCATTTCGATTATAGGCAGCAATAAAAAACCATACAATGCTGGCTCATCAAATATAAAGAGTAGGAGTCATTATGGAGTGGTTAAGCCTAGCAGTATTGGGACTATTGATTGTTATTAGTCCAGGCGCTGATTTCGTTTTAGTTTTGAAAAACAGTGTCAATCAAGGAAGACAAGCAGGGATTTGGACTGCAATCGGTGTGAGTTTAGCGATTTGTGCTCACATCAGTTATTCAATGCTTGGGATCAGTTACTTAATCTCACAGAATGAGCAGCTGTTTGACATGATTAGATACGCAGGTGCAACCTACCTTATTTATCTAGGGCTAAAAGGTATCTTGAGTGCGTACAACAAGCTTGCACCGATGGAAGATGCAAAGCAAAGCACCAGTGTTTGGTGCTATTTAGCCCAAGGCTTCTTATGTAACGTGCTCAACCCAAAAACCATGTTGTTCTTTTTGAGCATCTTCAGCCAAGTCATCTCACCTGATGCAGAAAACCAGCATGTCGCGCTCGGCTATGGGCTTTACATGATCGTTCTTCACGGTTTATGGTTTGGCGTTGTCGCTATGCTGTTTACTTCGAATACATTGCAAAAGCATCTATTGAGAGCAAAGAAAAGGCTTAATCAAGCATGTGGATTTGGCTTAGTGACGTTCGGAGCACTGTTGGCGATTAAATCGTAAACAAGCGAGTCACAAATAGAGAGCGATTCAAACGACTGAATCGCATCTAACTGGGTCTTGGTAAAACTCTAAACAAGATTCATCGGTCTAATATCGGCACTATCAGGGAAGATAGCGTTGAGTTGTTTCACTTCTATCGATAAATGTCGGTTGAGCACACCCTTGATAACCGAACGCATATCAGTCGTTGGACTAAGGTCTCGGCCTTCATATAGCTGGCTTTGGCTCAAGCCCGGCCAATTGGTAATAACCTTACCACCCGCTCCTTTCAACGATGGCAGCGCACCACCCGCAACAAACATGACGTTGCCAGTGCCGTGGTCGGTGCCTTTGGTGCCGTTTTCTTTTGCTGTTCGACCAAATTCACTGGCCGCGATGATCACTGTCTTCTGCCAACGATCACCTAGTGAAGCTTTGAGAGCCGCTAACCCAACATCCAAAGTTTTAAGCTGATTACTCAACCGTCCATTTACGTTGCCTTGATTGGCGTGAGTGTCCCACCCACCGAGTTCTAACGCTGCGATGTTTGGTCCGTTATCAGCCGACAATATGTCGCCTGTTTTACCCATCAATGATTTAAACTGTTTGCCGACACCTTGGTCGCCCACCAGTTGATCTATCTTCATGACACTTTCAAAGTTTGAAGACAGCATTTGGTCACTTTGAAACAACTCTTCCAGCAGTTCCGTTTGTTTATCACGTGTTTTTAAGCGGTTTGGGTACCAACTTGCAACGGTCGATTCGCCCTGCATGATGAGTGGTAAGCCCGAATCAATCGCTATTCCATCGTATTTTTCTGAGCTCAACGTGAGTAAACGGTTAATCCACCCTACGGTGTTAAACGGGTCGGAAGTGCCATTCTCCAATATCTTCTGTCCATCAAAATGTGAGCGCTCGCGATAAGCGGTTGAACAAGCGTGTACAAAGCTGAGTTCGTTACTCTCATACCATTGATGGCATTGCTTTAGGGATGGGTGAAGCCCAAAGAAATCATCCAACTTCACTAGCTGTTCAGGTTTTAATCCGATGTTGGGTCTCAAATTAGAGTAATCCGGATCGGCATGCGGCACTACAACATTTAAACCATCCATCGCGCCACGCAGTGATACCCAAATGAAGATATTGTCTGAACCTGTTTTGGCAAAGCTTGGAAATGGCAGCATCGCACTGACGCCAACAGCCGCCGCAATACCCATGAACTGGCGGCGGTTAATACTATGTGGCGCTTTATTCTGAGAACAATCTGACTTTTTCATACCCACTCCTAACGATATTGAAACTGCGGACTTAGCCACAACAGGGAAAGTTGCATTGCAGCGCTGTCGGCTTTGTTCAATACAATTTGGGTGTGTTCATCAATAGCATCGCCATATAAACCCGCGATCACTTTATCCACTACCGCTTTCGGCTTAACTCCTGACGCTTTAGCCGATTTTATTGCAGCAGACGCAAGCCTATTCGCAACTTGCATACGTTGAGTCAACGCCGAAGGGCTATTGTAGTCTCTGTCTTGATCCGACCAGCCTGCAGGTGAACCCGGTTTAAAAGGAGGCTGCCCTAAATTGTTGAGTGCATTGAATGCCTGTTTCTCGTTTAAAGAAATATCGGCACTACGAAGAACGGCAAACAGCCACTCCTTCGGCAGTCTAAAACGATTAGGGTTAGGTTTACTCGCCTCAGCGCTGTTCAATAACAAGCGATAGATAGGCAGTAAATCTCCCTCGCCTTTCAGATATTCAGCAACCATTTGCTCTGAGAGTTCTTTAGATATGTCGCCAATGAAATGCTGGCAAAGCTTATCAACCAAGTGCGCAGCAGTGTCTTTGTGGGTCGCTAAGGTTTTTAAACACGACTCTCCTTGCGAGACCCCGGATTGAGAATAGGACTTTCCAAGCAGTGTGATACTTCCTGGCTCATGCAGATTATTAGCGAATCGAAAACCAGCATCAGGAGATTTGAATTTAATGCCCCAGCCTGAAATGCCTTTTGCTAAAGCAATAACATCTTGCTGAGTATAAGAACCGTCAACGCCAAGAGTGTGGAGTTCTAAGATCTCACGAGCGAGGTTCTCATTGAGCCCCTTATTACGGCGCTTTCCGACTTTTGAATTGGGACCAATCGAGAGTTGATTATCGAGATACAGAAGCATCGCAGGATGTTTAGAAGAAGCCATCAGCATCTCGCCAAAGTTACCATTCCAATGCTGGCGAACCACATCGTTTTCAATGCTGGCGGCCAAGGGCATCAGTTTTCGATTATCGACCGAGATGGCGAAGTGATTGCTCCAAAACTGAATGATGCGCTCTTGAAAACCATAAGGAGTTTCAACACTTTGTAGGTGGCGAGCTTGAGCTTGTTGTCGATACTGCGTTCGAAGAAAAGACTGCGCTTCTTTCTTCGTGGCTTGCATCTGTTGTTCGTCACCCTTGGCCTTCATTCGTTGTACACGATTCTCTCCTACTTTAATCAGAGTAGATTCAGTACTCGGTAAGTCTTGTATAGCTTGGTGAACGAATGGCTTTTTATCCAACTGTTCTACAGGAGAATAATAGGTTGTTTGACCTAGTTTTGGCCCAAAGCCAAACCTTTGTTCACCCACGATTTTTGAAGTCGGGTAATAATTCATTGCACACTCCCTTACGCTCGATCTTTTCTAAGTGTAATCGCTTAGTCATCAAGCATAGGGAGCTTTACAAGGTTTTACGTTAGATAAGTGTCAGGTGCCTATCAAGTTACCGACACGGTGTGATCATTTTGAATGAGTGTCTATTCACGCCACATATAGACAAACTGATCGTTTTGCGAGGTGATTTCGAAGCCAAACCTTAAATACAACTCCCCAACTCGATTACCTTGTAAATAACACAACTCCACAGGCTTATTGAGTTTGGCTGCTTGAGCTAAGCAATCCGTTAAAACTTGGCTGCCAATACCTTTGCCATGATATTCAGGCAGTAGAAAGAATCGGCAAAAATAGAAGTGCTCGCCTTTGTCTTGCAACAACACACTACCAATCGCTTTACCTTGATATTCAATGATTTCAGGGCGTTCTTCTGCCCACTCTTCGGCGTGTATATCTCGTTGAATTTGTTCATCCCAGCCAAATACGGCCTTGATTGGTTCAAACTCAGCGGCCTTCTTAAGCTCGAACAGAAATTCATAATCTGATGACTGAGCAGGTCTTGTTGAATACTTCAAAATACCTCCAACAATAATTGGCTATGGCTTCATTTTCGTTTAAACCGGGACATAGTAACCCCGATCAAACCAAAAGATGCCACGCTTAAATGTTCATTTTGGTTCTAGTTGGTAACGTAAGACTTCGTGTTTATCTTGCTCTGAATAAAAGGTACTCAGGAATTGTCCACCGCACTTCTCAATGACCTTTTGCGAAGCTATATTGCCCCTCTCACACGTAATAATAGCGCTTTCGGACAATACGTACCGTTGAACCCAAGACAACATATGACTTGCGATACCCCGCCCTCTCGCTTGTGGCAAAGTCTCGTAGCCGATATGTCCGATGACATCGTGAATGTACGGACTGGTGCCATGACGAACTCTTATCACTCCAAGAATACGTCCAGACTCGAAACAAAAATAAGTAGAAGCAGGCGTCCACCCTTCTGGCAAACCCCCACCTTTTGAATAAGCAATTCGTCTTTCTAAATAGGCATCACTGCCATCAGAAATGCCCGTGTAAATATCTAACCCATCTTCAACACAGGCGTTCACATAGTAATGAAAGGCCGTTGAATGCGAAAGAGCAGCTTTAACCATGTCCATATGATGTTAATTCTCCGCCGGTTTTACGCTATTTAGTTCAGTAGCAACTCGCAATTTTGACCGATTATCGACTATTGCTTCTTAACGTACTTCGCCGTAACCAACATTTCACCGCCACCATCCAACTTGCAATCTAGCTGGTGATCTTTGCCTTCGTTGATGCGTCGAATCACGGCTTTAGTGCCGATTTTCAGTACGCTAGAACTGCCTTTAATTTTTAGATCTTTAATGAAGGTAACTTTATCGCCACTTTCCAATACAACGCCATTTACGTCCTTAACACGCGCGGCTTCTCTTTCTAAACGCTCTTCTTCTGGATTCCACTCATAGGCACACTCAGGGCAGATTAGGTTGTTTTGGTCTGGGTAGACATATTCAGATTGGCATTGCGGACAAGGAGGTAAGGACATACGTTAATACTTCATTTAAATAGAATTTGTTCCATTTTAATGGCTCTTGTCAGGCTTAGCGAGCATAAATCTAACAAGTTTTACGGAGAGCTAATTGTCTTAAAAAAGAGCAGTACCTAAAACGAACAAACACAGCCGCTAAGCTGTGTTTGTTTAAAGGTTTGAAAAGCGGAACGGCTTAACGTTCGACTTTTGGTGAGTAAATCGAGTAAGCGGTGATTTGCCCTGCCACGATTGCAGAGAACATGAATAACGCCGACAAACCAATACTCGGGATAGGCAGAATCGATTGTTCAAACACCGATTGGCTGGCACTCACTAATACTCGGCTACCCGGAACCAAGATGATGATCCCTTGCACGATATAAATAGAGCCCGTGAGCTCCATCTTTTTAGCAATCCAAGTTCCGTACAAAGTAATAAGAACCGTCGTAACCCAAGTACCGACAACCCAACCACTATCAAAACCTAGATAGAACGGGCCCCACATACCGAGAACCGCTACTGGTAAACCAAGTAAGATGTCTTTAGGTCGCGCATTGAACATCACACCGATAGAAACAGAGATCAGCACCAAGCCAGATATGTGCATCCACATCGGTACCGCATTGGTATAGTCGATGGAGACCGCTTGTCCCCATATCGCTTCACCGATGTTGAGCCCCATGATAATCCCTACAAACAGCTTAATCAGGGTTAAGGCGCTCTGCCCTAGCAAGCTGGTACCAGAAACCAAGTCATTAAACGCCAAACATTCTAATGCGTTGGCTATGGATAAACCGGGGACAAACAAGACAATCGAGGCGATACACAACGCCCACACAGGAATCGGTAAACCTGTACTTGCCAAAAACGCCACGAAAATACCCGTTAACAGTGCCGAGATGAATTCAACCGCGATAGCACGACGTGAATGAAGAACTTGCTGACATACCCAAACCATCAAACCCAATAACGCAGAAAAGCCCACCGCTTCCAACGTACTGCCCACCAGCATCAAATAAGCAGGCGGAATACCCATATTGGCAAGTGCAGTCACGAATTTAGAGTAACCGACAGGCTCTGGTACAGGCTCACTACTCGGTTGGTTAATACGAATGATCGTATTGGCCAACAAACTCAGATTAATCGACGCAGGCTTTAGACGCTTTAGAATCACAGCGTTGTTATCGTCTGGAAACTGATAATTAATCGCGGTTGGCGTTGCTTGGATCATCACATCCACACCATGCTTTTTAGCATAATATTGTGTATATTTTTCAAGCTTATACGGAGCGCAACCACTGCGGTGAAGAGTATCACCAATTTCAACAATTTTGTTAATTCGGAACTGAGAAGGCATGGGTATTTTAGGGGAGACAAAATGTGCGGCAAATGTACCAAACGACAGACGGAATGACGAGGCTTTTGCGTGAATTATCAACTGAACTCGTTACTTTTTTCTGCAAAGGCTTAGAAGTCTCTATAACTCTACTCATTTGGGATTAGTTTACTGAATGTTTTGACCGACTAATAAGTTAAATTTATGCATTCAGATTGTTATTAATGGACGCCAAAACATGATTAAAAATCAGTTTATGTTAACACTCCAAATTCCTTAATTTGTATGGGTTTTATGACAAGCTAACACCAACAAACTGGTTTATAAATCAAACCGAATTTGTCACAGAAATAGCGGGGGATTTTCCATTGTTTCTCGCCCTCCGTTTAACGAGAGTTTAGTCACATTTTATTCACTCTGAAAACGCCGAACATGATTGAAAAACTAGCGGAGTGGTGGTTATGCGAGCACTTAGAATAAAAATGAAAGAAAAAGGTTTCGTTTTCAGTTAGATGTGGCATTATCACTCTCGTTAAGACGATGTGCGTACATCGTATAATGGCTATTACCTCAGCCTTCCAAGCTGATGATGCGGGTTCGATTC